>CAYGMR010000068.1:0-15777 GCA_964350725.1 uncultured Ardenticatenaceae bacterium
GGGCCACAGATGGCGATCCGTTTTCGGGCGTGCCGCGTGGCCTCTATTTGCCGATTGATGATCCAGATAACTTATGGGCCAATTATGTGCGCCGAGTTGTGGATTATTATGCTCCTTTAGGTGTCCATAATTGGATTATCTGGAATGAGCCGGAGATAAACAAATGGGTATATGGGCATGAGTTCTCCGGTACGACGGAAGATTATTACCAACTGCTCAAGGTTGCTTACCTCGTGGCCAAAAAAGGGGACCCTGATGCCCAAATTCATTTGGCGGGCTGGTCTTATTGGCATGACCCTGGTTTCTTAGCTGAATTTCTGGAGGTTGTAACGGCCGATCCTGAAGCTGCCGACCACAACTATTTTTTCGATACACTTTCGCTGCATATTTATTTCCGGGTTGAAACCGTAGCCTCTTTGGTGAAAGAGGTGGATCGAATTCAAAATGATTTTGGAATAGACAAACCCATCTGGATCAATGAGACCAATTCATCTCCCAATTTAGACCCATTATGGCCTGTGCAACGACCGGTATTCCAGGTGGATTTGGACCAACAGGCGTGGTACATTGTGCAGGCATATGCGCTTGGTTTTGGTGCTGGCGCAGATAGCATTGCGGTGTACAAACTCATTGATATTTTGCTACCAGAAGGGGGTGAATCATTTGGTATTTTGCGCCCAGATTATTCGCCACGCCCAGCTTACCGTGCGTTTGATGTGTTGATTGAGCAGTTGCAGGGATTTCGTGGTGACGTGCAAACGCACACCTTCCCAGAATATACAGTTACTATTTTTGATACGCCCAAAGGGATAACACGTATTTTGTGGGCGCGTGAAGACAGCGAGGTGACTGTGCAGGTGCCGGCGATTGGTAATACGGCCGTTTTGATGGACATCTATGGACAAGGGGAAGAAATAACGGCGCAAGATGGTTTTTATCACATCACTTTGGATGGTGCGCGTTGTGATCGTGAATGTGATGTTGGCGGCCCGCCGCTTTATTTGATCGAGGAAGATGTCGCCCTTTTGCCCTATCCGCCGGTGCCATACGGCGTGGTGGCAGAAGCAACTGTGACCCCCATGCCCCAGCCTGCGCTTACTTTTACACCCTGGCCGACAGAGACCGCGACGCCGACGGCGACACCTACGCATACACCCACTGTGCCGCCCTCAGCGACACCTTCACCAACCCCGACGACGATACCTTCGGTGACGCCATTGCCAACAAACATCGTCGAACCGGCAGAGACGGCCGTCTCATCAACTGCAACGGATGTTGCACCAACGGCCGTACCCCTTCAAACCACACCCGCAGCTGGGAACGGACAATTGTTACTATTAGGATTGGGCGTAACGGCCGTTATCCTATTGGGCTTATTCTACATACGTCGTAGAGGAGGAAACCAATGACAAATATCCTGGTATTACATGGACCGAACCTGAATTTATTGGGCATGCGTGAGCCAGATGTATACGGCCGTATGACACTCGACGACATCAACCAACATCTGCAAACCCTAGCCGAGGCTCATGATGTTGAGTTGCAGATTGTGCAATCAAACCATGAAGGCGTGTTGATCGATACGATCCATGAAGCCCGCACCTGGGCCCATGGCATCTTGATCAATCCGGGCGCTTTTACCCACACCAGCTATGCGTTACGGGATGCGATTTCTGCTGTGGATTTAGCGACAGTAGAAGTCCATTTGTCTAATGTATATGCACGTGAAACTTTCAGGCATAAGTCAGTCTTGGCGGCTGTTTGTGTGGGACAAATTAGTGGGTTTGGGTGGCGCAGCTACGAATGGGGTTTATTGGCTTTATTAGCTGAAATACAGAAACGTTTTGGCAATAACCCAGCACAGACTTCGACGTGAACTTAGTCGAACAGTTAACGTTGGTTTTTGCTTAACTTATTCCCAACGTAACTATACCGCCTCACACTATCCGGCTCGGTCAGGAGACACGGCCGGAGCACCTGAATAGTTACTTCCCAAGAATAAAAAAAGTCTGGACATTTAATGTCCAGACTTTTGGCCTTTTGATCTTCCCGGTGAAAATTTCAATGTATTTGTAGCGCCTTTGTGCTGTGATGAAGCTGTGTTGGAAAGTTCGATGTGGCTGTTGTGTGGTTGCGTTGCGGTAACATAGAAGATTTATGGTTGTGTTCTGAAATGTTCTTCCTTGCTATAGTGTGATTTGTTTTGTTAATTACCGTTACTACGATGTCAAGCGTTACAAATTAAAAGGCTTACTTATATTTATAAGCCATAATTGTTAACAACATTGTTACAATCTTTTGCTAGTTATCAAAAACCCAGGTATTAAATAGGTCGCTCAGGTCACAATCACAATGGGTCTCAGCCAGACTTTTGAAGTCTTCAGTTGTAGCAATCTGCCAGCGATAGCTTTGATTGTAATCCATGATGAATGCGGCAAAAGTTTCCGCGCCCATTTCCTGGGCTAATTCATCGACAAATATGGGGCCACGGCCGTATACAATCGCACCATATTCAGCGCCATCATAATCACCAGCTGGCAGTCCCACCGGAATTTCAGCATGATCGACACGTGCCCAACGGCCGTCGAGGCTCGCATAATAGGCATCAAATCCTGCTTGCCCATATTGATCTGCGTAGTAGAGCATCGTCGCATATTGGGTTACGGCCTCATCCAGCCACGGTTCGTTTAGTTGATCACTGCCCACCATGTTGTAATACCATTGATGCGCAACCTCATGGGCTGTGGTGGATTCCAGCAAGATGTTGTTGGGTGTGCCAGAAGCCGATTCCGAATCGATGCGATAGATATTGATATTGTTGGCAATGATACCGGGGTATTCGATGCCCAGTGCCGTTGTGGGCGTGCTGACGATGTCGAATTCGCTGTATGGGTAGGGAGAGAAGGTTTCCTCGAAGGTTTGAATGGCCGCAGCCGCTGTTGCTATGGCTGCCGATGATCCATTTTGTAATTCAGCAGGTGCATAACTGTTGATGCGCACATCGCCAACCTGTTCGCTGCTAACCACATAATCGGTGCTGGCTGCCAGGAAGAAGTCACGCGCTGGTCCAGCTGCATAGGTGATGTCGCCATTGTGTTGTTCGTCTACGGCCGTTCCGCTGGCAGCCATCACCAAATCAGAAGGTGCGCTCACTTTAACCAAATAGAGACTGCTTTCAGCAAAAGTTTCATCTCCATTGGGCGGCGATGGCTCGATATGCCAGCCTGTTGCTTCTCGGTAGGTAGCCATCATAGGGTAAAAGTGGGCCAGAGCAAGGATGTTTTCTTCGAAAGCGAGGACATTATATTTGGTACTGGTGTCACCGGTGGGCACTTCAGTGACAAAATCCATGGCCACCACAACTTGCTCGCCGGGTTGCAGAGGCTCATCAAGTGGGATTTGCATTACGTCGCCTGCGTCCAACGCTTCGACTGCTTGTCCATTCAGTAGGACATTTGAAATCGTCATCATGCCGCCCAATTGGTTGGGGAATTGATGAAAGTAAAGGCGATCCAATACATCATTGGATTGATTCGTATAGCGAACTTCTTGAGTGCCGTTGATTTGGGTGGGTGTGCTGATTTCGATATCGATGTGGTAAACGGCCGTATCCGTAAGTGTATCCAATACCGGTTGTTCGGTAGGAACAAGATTGGCGCGGAAGATGTCGCGCTCATCCCAGTTAGTGTCGAAGAGGGTGGGCGCAGGTAGGATTGGGTCTTGGTTTTGGGGTGTGTTGGTGGATGGAGGGGAAACGGCCGTTGGTGCTTCCGTTGTAGGCGTTGGTGGTGGTTCGGTTGGGGGAACTGGGGTTGTTGGTTGTGGACGGCCGTTGCAAGCCGCCAAAATAAAAAGGAGCAAGAACAAACCAAACAACCTCATCTTCATCATTGTATCTGTGTTTATCCGCGAAAACCTGTGTCCCATTTCAACCTCTCGTTGTTGTTTTAGATGTGCGTAGTTTAATCGATATTACGTGGAAATGCCTTAAATGTTTCGGGAGAATGAATGCGAGGTTAATTTGGGTTGTAACGTAGATATGTCATGCTGAGTGAAATGAAGCATCTCGTTGGCTTGAATGACCAAGTTTTGAGAGATTCTTCAAATGGAGGGTTTTACATATTGAACAATTATCCTGTTGGACGAATCTTAGTTTTTCTATTTTTATTGGCTTGGTGTTTTCCATGGATTATTGCGGTTATTGGCCTTTGGTTTTTTGGTAAAAAGCGAAATAAAGAGGTAGGTAATCGTTCTATAATAAAAAGGTGGGCAATTCGGCTCATTATAAGTTTACCAATTATCATGTGGGCAGTTCCTTTGATAGCAGGAACGATTTTTGCGGGGTTCATATTTTTCCAAAGGTCGTTGTTGATGAAAATGGTTGAAAATAGCCAAGGACTACTATTTTTATCATTTGTCTTCTTGTTCCTTTTTCTTATTGGTACAGCTAACCTTCTGTTTTTAGCCTATCTATATCGATCTCCAAATGTGCCATCTGGAGAAAAAGGTATCTGGGCGAGGAAAATTGCCTTTTCACAGATCACCGCAATCCCAAGATTTTGGTATACATTCATGTGGAAGGTTTACCGGTGAAACATGCGCGTTTGCATGCATATTTTCTTTGCGACACTGAGATGGCAACGGCCGTTTCTGCTAAAACAATTGTTAATTTAGTAGCAGGATTCGGAGGAGAACGGCCGTATTTAGTTGGCCACCTTGTGCATTCGCCAAATTCTGCAAAATTGTCGAAAACGATCTGCTGTGGTACGAAGTAATTCCCCTCTTTACTAAGTAAGAAAAGTGTATAATAGTGATTGATTAATACCCCATATTAATCCCAACCTGCATGGAATTAACCATAAAGGATGGTGCGGTGGCTAAAAACGGGTGTTATCAGCAAAGAGAATTCATTATTTACGCTTGGGACGGAGTTTGCTAAGATGCAATTGTCTATTAAACCCTTGATTGATAGAAACCAACTGGAGAGATTGAGGATCATTGCAGGCACTGGCCCAGTGCTTGTGCTGACGCACGACAATCCCGACCCGGATGCCCTGGCAGCAGGCAAAGCTTTTGCCACGCTGCTCAAATCAGCCTGGAATATTCCCAGTCGTTTGATATACAGCGGGTTGGTACTCAGAGCAGAGAATCGTGCTTTGCTCAAACTCTTGACTCCCGAATGGGAGCACAGCGATAAGCTTACCGCCTTAGATCAATACTCAGCGATAGCCCTATTAGACACGCAGCCAGGAGCAGGGAACAATCGTTTGCCTATTGAGCATATTCCGCAAATTGTCATTGACCATCATCATCCGCTGCGCAAGACCCCGAACAAGGTGCCTTTCGTTAACGTTCAGCCGGAAATTGGGGCTACGGTAACTTTGTTGTATCAATATCTGGAGGCGGCTGAGGTCGTTCCTGATTCAGATTTGGCAACGGCCATGTTTTATGGCCTCAAAACTGATACACGCAGCTTATCACGCGGTATCACGCAGCAGGATATATATGTTTATTTCCAGCTTTTATCTCAGATTGACTATAACAAGTTGATTCAAATAGAACAGGCTGGCTTATCACAGGCCTATTTTCGCGCCTTCAGCCACGGATTGCATGCTGCCCAAGTATATGATCACTCTATCGTTGCCGATCTGGGGATAATGGATCGCCCAGATCTGACCGCAGAGATGGCTGATATACTCATCCGTCTGGAGCAAGCGCGGGCTGTACTTTGCTTGGGTATTCATGATCAGACTTTGTATCTTTCGGTTCGTACTGAGCCGCTGGGACAGGATGCGGGCTTGCTCGTCCAGCAGGTGATCGTTCCGCCAGGCAAAGCGGGTGGGCATGGTATGATGGCTGGAGGTCAGGTTCCACTTGTTGGGCAAGACGTGACATATTTAGTAAACGAAATCATCAGTCGTTTTTTGGCGCTCATGCAAGAAACGACAAAAGGTAAGAGCCTGTGTTGAGTTACAACGAGTGGGAAATTGTGCCATAATCACACTCTGAGATTATAATCATGCCTATCTGATTAGTTAAAAAGCATCCAGGAGAGGATAAATGTTCAAAAAAATTTATATTTTTGTGATGATGGTCATTGTTTTAGCGATTGTGGCACTGCCAGCCGCGGCATCTGATAATGCGGGTGTTAATTTGCCCGGTTGGGTCGCCTGGATACTTATTATTATCGCTTTAGCGCTGCCATTGGTCATCTTTGCCAATATGGGGCGCAGAAGTTGAGCTTGGCAGATTCATGAACAGGTTGGTAGGTTTGTCATTCCTGCGCAGGCAGGAATCCAGGTGTATGGATACCCACCTACGCGGGTATGACAAGTTTTTTGTGAAATTGAGCTTGACATGGGCACTGGCTCATGCTAATATTTGGCGCAATTGAATATTCAATAACATTGATTCGGAAGAGTAACTTACAAAGCGGGTCGTAGAGAGTTAACCAAGATGCTGAGAGGTTAACGTCAGCGCAGTGAGTGAATGGGCCGATGAGTTGCCTGGGCGAAATAACAGTAGCCCGCGCCGGAGATGCCACCGTTACCAGGGCAATGATTTTCAATGGACAATTGCCATTGGTTTATAGCCGGCGGTCAATTCGGAATTGAGAATTGAAAAGTGAAGCTGGCTTCTAATTTTTAACGCGCTGTCACAGGGCGTTTTTTGTTTTTTAGAGGAGTTGGCTTAAGCGGGGTGGCACCGCGGGAGATAAATATGACGCTCTCGTCCCTTTATTGGGATGAGGGCGTTTTTTGTTGCAAAATTATAAATCAACAGATTTCGCAGATTGCACAGACGTAGTCCTGAGCCTGTCGAAGGATTTTTCTCTGTGATCTCTGTGCCCTCTGTGGTGAATTTTTAAGGAGAAAACGATGAGTGAGCAATATAAATATTTATTAGACGACAGCCGCGTGCCTAAGGCGTGGTACAACATTAATGCAGATATGCCCGTGCCACCAGCCCCGGTTTTGCATCCAGGTACGTTGGAGCCAGTAACGCCCGATTTCTTGAGCGTACTTTTCCCGATGAGCTTGATCATGCAGGAAATGAGCCCTGAGCGTTGGATTGAGATTCCTGAGCCGGTGCGTGAGATTTATAAACTGTGGCGGCCAACCCCATTCTTCCGCGCGCATCGTTTAGAGCGTGCTCTAGAAACCCCCGCCCATATCTATTACAAATATGAGGGTGTTTCGCCGGTAGGTTCGCATAAACCGAATACGGCCGTTGCGCAGGCATTTTACAACAAAGACGCGGGCACCAAGGCGTTAACCACTGAAACCGGGGCTGGACAATGGGGATCGGCGTTGGCGATGGCGTGTAATTTCTTTGATTTGGATTTGGAAGTTTACATGGTCAAGGTTTCATATGGTTTGAAGCCATACCGCCGCATCATTATGAATTCATTTGGCGCTGATGTCTATGCCAGTCCAAGTGATCGCACACAATACGGCCGTTCTATTCTAGAAACAGATCCCGACAACCCTGGCTCGTTGGGCATCGCTATTTCAGAAGCCGTTGAAGTCGCTGCGACCTCCGGTGGCGTTAAAAAATACGCCTTGGGCTCTGTGTTGAACCATGTCTTGTTGCACCAAACCGTTATTGGGCAGGAAACCATCGAACAATTCGAGATGGCTGGTGAATATCCTGATGTGGTCATCGCTTGTACGGGGGGCGGCTCGAACTTTGGTGGCTTTGCCTTCCCATTCTTGCACAAAAATTTCACCGATGGCAAAAATACAAAAGTTATCGCAGCCGAACCCTTTGCTTCGCCGACATTAACGAAGGGCGAATATACCTTTGATTTTGGCGACACAGCCCAAATGGCTCCTGTGGTCAAGATGCACACGTTGGGACATACCTTCATTCCGCCATCAATTCATGCAGGTGGTCTGCGTTATCATGGCATGTCACCGCAAGTGAGTGCACTGGTTGCCAATGGGGATGTTGAAGCGCGTGCTGTGCATCAATTGGCTACGTTTGAAGGCGCATTAATGTTCACAAGAGCAGAAGGTATTATTCCCGCACCTGAATCGGCCCATGCGGTACGTGTGGCGATTGACGAAGCGTTGGCTTGCAAAGAAAGTGGTGAGGAAAAGGTGATCGCCTTCAATTTGAGTGGACATGGTCACTTTGACATGGCTTCTTATGCAGAATATTTACAAGGCAACCTGGATGATTTTGCCTATCCTGAAGAAGAAATCGCAGCGGCAATGCAGACTTTGCCTAATGTGAAGATGTAAAAAAATTCACCACAGAGGGCACAGAGATCACAGAGTCTTTTCTTTTATTTTTCTCGGTGTTCTCTGTGAACTCTGTGGTTCAAAATTAGGTAAACCGCGATAAGTCCTTTGAAATAGATTATTTATCAAATCACGGTTTCCTTGAGGAATTCACAAAATCACGATTGTTTTAAGTTAAATTGCTTTTTGTGAATTACCTAACACTGGAGAGATTTTTATGGACGTTTATACCCCTTCGCTCGACCAATTTCGCGAGTTGGCGGCCGGGCCGGCTAATTTGATTCCGGTGTATCGCGAGTTTGCTGCGGATTTGGAAACACCCGTCTCGGTTTATATAAAATTGATGACTGAGATGGGGCCGTCTTTTTTGTTGGAATCAGTGGAAGGCGGCGAGCAGGTCGGCCGTTACTCGTTTGTGGGGGTTAACCCACGCGGTTTGGTCTCTTTAAACGGCCGTTCTGTCACCCACGCCACATCATTACAGTCAGCCGAAACACGCGATCTGGCGGATGGCGAAGATATATTGGATGTGATTAAAGCTGAACTGGCGCAATACATCCCGGCTGATTTGCCCGGTTTGCCGCGTTTTAATGGCGGGGCCGTGGGCTACCTGGGTTATGATGTTGTGCGTTATTTCGAGCGTTTGCCGGAAACGGCCGAGCAGGTTTTAGACGTACCTGATGCTATCTTTATGATCGCCGATACGTTAGTGGTTTTTGACCATGCACGCCATCGTTTAATCATTTTATCGAATGCCCATGTAGACGAGGATGGAGATGTTGAAAGGGCGTACTTTCATGCGATTCAACGGGTTGAACGCGTGAGTGAGAAGTTGTTACGGCCGTTGCCCGCTATTCCTCAGCAGCGTTGGGGTGCAAATAAACATAACAATGGGACAGTTGAAGCCAATATGCCCCAAGAACGGTATGAAGAAATCGTGGCTCAAGCTAAGGAATACATCGCCGCTGGTGATATTTTCCAAGTTGTGCTCAGCCAGCGCTTTAGCCGTCACACGACCGCCCATCCATTTGCCATCTATCGCGCATTGCGCATGTTAAACCCATCGCCCTACATGTTTTACTTTGATTTTGGCATGTATGATTTGCACATCGTAGGCGCATCACCGGAAATGCATGTACGCCTGGAGGATGGTATTGCCAGTGTACGGCCGATTGCTGGTACACGTTGGCGTGGAAATACACCGCAGGAAGACGACGCCCTCGCCGCCGATTTGCTGGCAGATCCCAAAGAGCGTGCCGAACATGTCATGTTGGCCGATTTAGGCCGCAACGATATTGGTCGTGTGAGTGAATATGGCAGCGTTAATGTAAAAGATCAGATGGTCATTGAACGTTACAGCCATGTCATGCATATTGTTAGCCATGTGGAAGGGCACATGAAACCCGATTTGGATGCCTTTGATCTCATGCGGGCGACTTTTCCGGCCGGCACAGTCAGTGGTGCCCCCAAAGTACGCGCCATGGAAATCATCGAAGAGCTAGAAGGTCAGCGTCGTGGCCTTTATGCGGGTGCGGCCGGTTATTTTAGCTATGACGGTTCAATGGATACCTGTATCGCAATTCGTACGATGTTGATGCAGGGCGATCAAATATTTGTACAGGCGGGTGCCGGCATCGTCGCCGACAGCGACCCCGCTACTGAATACCAGGAAGGTGTCAACAAAGCGAAAGCGCTCCTGGTGGCTGTGGACAAAGCAGAACAAGGATTGATGTAACTGTAGCGCGATTTGGTAAATCGCAGATCGAATTACCAAATCGATTTACACTGGGGTACTAATTATGGACAAAAAAAGATTATTAACTGGCGATCGCCCGACTGGTAAAATGCATCTGGGGCATTATGTCGGCAGCATCCAGAACAGAGTCAAATTGCAGGATGAATATGACTGTTATTTCATCATTGCCGATTTACACATGTTGACCACCAAAAACAGCACCGAAGATATTTTTAATGTGCGTGAAAATGCCATCGAAGTGGCAATGGCAAACCTGGCATGTGGCATTGATCCGCAAAAGAGCACCATCTATCTGCAAAGTGCAATTCATGCAGTCTATGAAATGAATCTCATCTTTGAGATGTTGGTATCTGTACCACGCTTGAAGCGCGTACCATCCTTAAAAGATATGGCCAGAGATGCCAATATCAACGAAATGCCCTTTGGTTTATTGGGTTACCCGGTTTTGCAAGCGGCCGACATCCTCATGCCGCGGGCGCACATTGTGCCAGTGGGCAAAGATAATCAATCGCACGTCGAAGTTACACGCGAAATTGCACGCCGTTTTAATTTTCAATATGGTGAAACCTTCCCTATACCGGACTATTTGGTGGAAGGCGATACCTTGATCGGCACGGATGGTAATGCCAAGATGAGTAAAAGCATTGGCAATACAATCTATTTGTTTGATGATGCCAAAACTGTTGCTAAAAAGGTACATGGTATGTATACCGATCCCAACCGCATTCGTGCCGATATTCCCGGTACGGTGGAAGGCAATCCGGTTTTTGCTTATCATGATGAATTTAACCCCAACAAGGCCGAAGTTGAAGATTTGAAAGCACGTTATCGGGCGGGGGCTGTTGGTGATGTGGAAGTGAAAGAAAAACTAACGATTGCTCTGAACAATTTCCTCGACCCAATTCGTGAACGGCGTGCCCAAATAGAAGCGGATAGCGGCTATGTAGAGCAGGTTATTTATGAAGGCACAGTCAAAACCAGCAAACTGGCGGACGAAACCTTGATGATGATGAAGAAAGCGATGGGCTTGACTGGTGTATGGAACAAAATCAGCCGTAAAGGTCGCAAGCGCATGGAAAAATTGCAAAAGGCTAGTCAGCCGGTCAGCTAGTCAGCGAGTCAGCTTTTTTGCTGATTGCTGACAGGCTTAGGAGCATTTTATGTTAGTCGTTATCGATAATTACGATTCTTTTACTTATAATTTAGTACAATATTTGGGTGAGTTGGGGGCTGATATTCGGGTGTTTCGCAATGATCAGGTGACGTTGGATGAGATTGCAGCGTTGAATCCGGATCAGATTGTGATTAGTCCAGGGCCGGGTGAGCCAGATGATGGCGGCATTTCAAATGCTGTCATTCGGGAATTTGGCCCGCATACTCCGGTTTTAGGGGTCTGTCTAGGACATCAATGTTTGGGGCAGGTATATGGCGGTGCGGTGGTGCGTGCACCGCGGTTGATGCACGGAAAAACGTCCCCGGTTTATCATAACGGCAAGGGTTTGTTTTATGGTGTGCCCAGCCCGTTTAATGCGACACGTTACCATTCGCTGATTGTGGAAGAGCCGCTGCCGGATAGTTTGCAGGTGACGGCGTTTACGAGCGAAGGGGAGGTGATGGGACTGCGCCATAAGGAATATCCGGTTGTGGGCGTGCAGTTCCATCCAGAAAGCATTTTGACGGAACATGGTAAACGCATTTTGAAAAATTTTATAGACGGCCGTTGAGAAACAGTCAAGTTCGTGGTTTAGATTTTTTGACACGAATTTCACGAATTTCACGAATTGAGGTAATGGTATGACGATTTCCCATGGATTTGAATTATTACGGGATGAAATAATTGAAGAAGTAAACTCACGCGCACGTATCTGGCGCCATATTCAAACGGGTGCGGAACTGTTGTCGATGGAAAACGATGATGAAAACAAGGTGTTTGGCATTGCTTTTCGCACACCGCCCGAAGATTCTACGGGCATCGCCCATATTATGGAGCATTCGGTATTGGGCGGATCGCGCAAGTATCAGGTTAAAGAGCCATTTGTTGAATTGGTCAAAGGCTCTTTGAACACTTTTCTGAACGCTTTTACATCTCCAGACAAAACCACCTATCCAGTAGCCAGCACAAATTTGCAAGATTTTTATAATCTGGTCGATGTGTATTTGGATGCTGTCTTTTATCCGCTCATCACGCCGCATCATTTGCAGCAGGAGGGCTGGCATTACGAACTCGAAAATAGTGACGATCCCTTGATTTATAAAGGGGTGGTCTTTAATGAGATGAAAGGGAATTATTCGTCGCCAGATTATTTGTTAGGCCAATACAGTCAGACATCCATTTTCCCAGATACGGTTTATCGCGAAGATGCAGGCGGCGATCCCAAAGTGATCCCTGATTTGACATACAAGCAGTTTAAGAATTTCCACGAAACTTATTATCATCCGTCGAATGCATATATTTATTTTTATGGCGATGATGATCCAGAGGAACGTTTGCGTTTGTTGGATGTGTATTTGCGTGATTTTGAGAAGTTGGATGTCGACACGGCCGTTGCCCTGCAATCCCCTTTCTCAGAACCAATCCGCCAGACATTTCCTTATAGTGTCGATGCCCAGCAAGCCGATGCTCCACCCCCCAAAGCGATGGTACAGCTCAATTGGATGTTGATGGAATATGCCGACACCACCGAAGTGATGGCTCTGAGTATCTTGTCTTATGCACTCTTGAGCACACCGGCTTCACCCTTGCGCAAAGCTTTGTTAGATTCTGGCTTGGGCGAGGATATCACTGGGGGGGGCTTGTCCACGCATGTTCGCCAAATGACATTTGAAGCCGGATTAAAGGGAGTCGAATTAGAAAATACGGCCAAGGTTGAACCCTTAATTTTGGAGACATTAGAAAGGCTGGCAGATGCAGGGCTGGATCAAGAGATGATCGAAGCTTCTTTGAATACAATTGAATTTGCTTTGCGCGAAAATAACACCGGTCGTTTTCCGCGTGGTCTGGCGTTGATGATGAATGCGCTCAATACCTGGCTGCATGATCGTGATCCGCTGCTGCCTTTGCGTTATGAGGCCCCGTTAACGGCCGTTAAACAAAACCTTGCCGCTGACAAAACCTACCTGCAAAAGCTTATTCGCCAACACCTGCTCGAAAATCCCCATCGTTCAACCATTATCCTTGAACCTGATGCTGAATTAGCACAACGCGAAGCGGCTGCCGAAGCAGCTCGCCTGGCAGACGTGCGTGCCGGTTTGAACGCTAAGCAGTTACAAGCGATTATCGACAACACAACCGAACTACGCCGTATTCAAGAAGCGCCGGACTCGCCTGAAGATTTAGCTGCTTTACCCATGTTAACCCTTGCCGATCTTGATCGCGAAAGTAAAACGATTCCACTGGCTGTTTCTGAGTTAAATGGCAGCCAACTGCTTTACCACGACCTATTCACCAATGGCATTGTTTATCTGGACGTGGGCTTTAACCTGAAGAGCTTACCACAGGAATTATTGCCGTTTGCCCGTTTATTCGGCCGTGCCCTGCTTGAAATGGGCACAGAGACAGAAGATTTTGTCAAATTGTCGCATCGTATCGGCCGCAAAACCGGTGGCATCGCGGCCCCGACCTTCACAGCCGCAGTTAAAGACCATGACGAAGGGACTGCCTGGCTGCTGTTGCGTGGTAAAGCGACCATGCAGCAGACACAAGACCTGCTCGATATCTTACGCGATATCCTGCTCACTGTGAAATTAGACAACCAGGAACGGTTCCGGCAGATTGTAGTAAAAGCCAAAGCCGGTAAAGAGGCTGGCCTGATCCCCTCCGGCCATATCGTGGTCAATACACGCTTGAGCGCCCATTTTAATGAAGGTGATTGGGCTGCGGAGCAAATTGGGGGTATTGATTATCTCTTTTTCTTGCGGGAACTGGCTGCAGAAATTGAGGATGACTGGCCTGCGGTCTTGGCCAAGTTGGAGACCGTGCGGGCGCATTTGCTCAACCGCAACACCATGTTGTGTAATGTCACGCTCGACAGCGACAATTGGGGCAGCTTTGAACCGCGCCTGACTGATTTCTTGTCAACTTTGCCGGCCGCACCTGTTAATCTACAAGATTGGCTGCCAGCACCTTTGGCAATGAACGAAGGCTTAACCATTCCGGCACAGGTCAACTATGTCGGTAAAGGGGCCAATTTGTATCAACTAGGTTACCAACTCAATGGCTCGGTGAGTGTGATTCGTAATTTGTTGGGCACAACCTGGTTGTGGGAAAAGATTCGCGTGCAGGGCGGGGCATATGGCGGTTTTGCGACCTTTGATAGCCGCTCCGGCGTGTTCAACTACCTCTCTTATCGTGACCCCAATCTGCGCAAATCTTTGTCGAATTATGACGGCACGGCCGAATTCCTACGCAAACTAGAACTGAGTGACGATGAACTAACCAAAAACATCATCGGTGCGATTGGCACGATAGATGCCTATCAACTGCCTGATGCCAAAGGTTTCACATCGATGCAGCGCTATTTGACTGGCTTAAATGATGCCGACCGGCAGCAATATCGTAACGAGGTGCTGAACACCACGGTTGCTGATTTCCGCGCATTTTCTGATATCTTGGCACAAGTAGTGGATGCTGGTGAAGTGGTTGTTTTGGGTTCTGGACAAGCGCTTCGACAAGCGGAAACAGACGGTTTAGAGATAGCGATCCAGAAAGTGATTTGATGACAGGTGACTGCAGCGGATGGAGATAATAATGGATGTCCACTGTGGTGAAAAAAGGAGTGATTTATGCCATTAAAATGGGCGATAACCGAGGTGATAAACGGCCGTAACCTAGATTTTGGTCAAGCACATACCGCCATGAATGTGATTATGGAAGGTGAAGCCACACAGGCCCAAATTGGTAGCTATTTGACCGCCTTGCGCATGAAAGGCGAGACGGTTGACGAGATCGCAGGGAGTGCGCGCTCGATGCGGGATCATGTGGTGGTGGTGCCTGTAGATAAGTCGGCCGTTTCTGGTCCACTTATGGATACCTGTGGCACCGGTGGCGATGGTAAACATACTTTCAACATATCAACTACGGCCGCTTTTGTGGTTGCTGGCTGCGGCGTCAAAGTTGCCAAACATGGCAATCGCGCTGCTAGCAGCAAGTCCGGTTCCGCCGATGTGCTTATGGCTTTGGGCGGGAATCTGGATATAGATGCTGCACGCGTGGCAGAATGTGTGCATGAAGTTGGAATTGGCTTTCTCTATGCGCTTAAACATCATCCAGCCATGCGCCATGCAATTGGGCCACGCCGTGAGATTGGCCAACGCACGATTTTTAATGTGTTAGGCCCGCTGACAAATCCGGCCGGTGCGACTCACCAATTGATTGGCGTATACGATGCCGCACTAACAGAACCCGTTGCCAATGTTTTGGCTGCGTTGGGGTCAACGGCCGCTTACGTTGTGTATGGGGCCGATGGCTTAGATGAGTTCTCGACAACAGGGACTAATCGTGTGAGCCATCTGTTAAATGGCACAGTCACAACCTATGAAATGGACAAATTACGTATGACATTTTAAGTGGCAAAGATCAAGGGGCGCGTCGTGATATAGTTGTCTTGAATGCGGCGGCAGCTTTGAGTGTGGAAAATAATGATCTGGCTGCTGGGCTTGATGCAGCGCGAGAAGCCATCGACAGTGGCGCTGCTCTGGCGATGCTGGATACATGGGTTGCAAAGACAAATAGTTTTGTTTAAGTTGGATGTCCGCCACGAATTTCACGATTACTGA
>CAYGMR010000069.1:0-15759 GCA_964350725.1 uncultured Ardenticatenaceae bacterium
GGAGCGCATATGAATCCCACGAAGGCACGCTCGACTTTTCCTGGATGGAAACGGCTGTGGCTCTTTTCAACGCTCACGGAATTAAGACAATCATGTGTACACCCTCGCGCACACCACCACCTTGGGTGTTTAACCGCTATCCTGGGGTGCGCAATGTCAATGCGAAAGGCAAGCTCGTCAATTATGGCTTCCGCTACACTGTTGGGTTGAGTCACAGCGAATTCAAACAGCTCTCGCAAGGTATTGATCGTGCCGTCATTGAACACTTTAAGGGGAACGAGGCCATTGTCGGCTGGCAGGTTGATAATGAGATCGGGATGAACAACGATTGCTACTGCGAGCGCTGCCACCGTCGCTTTCATCAATACTTGGAGCAAAAGTATGGCTCGATTGAGGCCCTGCATGACGCCTGGGGTTCACACTTTTGGTCATTCCACTTCACCACCTGGGCAGAAGTACCACTACCAAACCTTAGCCCCCAACTTGCACTAGAATACCGACGCTTTCTCTCGGAGTTAAACATCGAGTTTACGCGCTGGCGCAGTGACTTGATCCACGAGCTAGACCCTGGCAAGTTTGTGACCGCCAATTTCCAGTCATTCAGTGTCAAGCATACCGACTATGCCCGGCTGGCCCAGGTGATCGACCTCAATGGGATGAACCATTATCCTGCCCGTTCACCCGAGCTGATCTTGGATTATTATCGTGGAGCGCGCGGCACCATGCTGCCCGTTGAACAGTTCACCCGGCTGCTGGAGATAGATACCGGTCCGGGCTGGATGCGCTTATGGGCCTATATGGCCATTGCTCACGGCGCTTGTGGCATTAACTATTTCCGGTGGCGCTGCGCCCGTTGGGGCGCGGAGCAGTTCCGCGACGGCATTCTGCCGCACGATGGGCAGCCCGCCCGCCGTTATGATGAACTACTCCAGATGGGTGCTGAAATCGGCCGTATCGGTGAACGGATCGACCGTACCCATCCCCAATCCGAGGTGGCGATCCTGATGAGTTATGAATCGCGCTGGGCGCTAGAGGCTGGCACGATGGGTGTCAAAGCATGGGACCCTGCCGAGGATGCGATTGCGATCCACAACACGCTGCGAGATCAAAACGTGACCACCGATGTGCTAGACTCACGCGAGGAGCTGTCCTCATATCGCCTCGTTTTTGCGCCACGGCTGTTTAGCATGGATCCCCAAATTGCCGAAAATCTGTGTGCCTTTGTGGAAAATGGCGGCACGCTCTGCCTGACCGCGCCCAGCGGTGTGGTAGACGAGTACAACGTGAGTTTTGCTACGCCTCGGCCAGGACCACTAGCCAAAGCTGCCGGAATCCGTGTGAGCGACCTGTCGCCGCTGCACGAGCCGCTGCCACTGCACAGCAGTGCCATTCCTGGTTTAGAGGGTACCGAGGCATCTGTCTTGTCAGACGAGATACATCCCACCACGGCAAACGTGTTGGCTACCTATGCCAGCGGCTGGCGTGAGGGTTTGCCGGCAATTACGATTAATCCGTTTGGAAACGGCCGTATCATCTATGTCGGCACCACTCTACATGGAGAGGGCTTATCTGCATTGGTCACTCACCTGCGTGCCGAGACTGAAGTTGCTAGCTTGTGCGAAACACCAGATGGTCTGCGCGTCTACCAGCGTGTCGGGCCAAACGAGCGCTTGTGGTTTGCACTCAACTATACCGACGAAGCACTGTCCTTTTCCCCTCCCGGAACCTGGCTGGATATTTTGAGCGGAGAAACGTGCGCAGGCGAGATTCAGGTTGCGCCACTGGATTTGCGCATTCTGGCAAGAGACGCGTGACTACTATGACAACCCATCGTGCGATTCCATGCTGGGAACTGATCCAGCTTGGTTTCCAGACAACTGCAATTCATGAAAATCCTGCTTTCGGAAGACGTTTCTGGCGCTACAAGAAACTAATGGTCGTGGATGAGCAGGACCTGTTCAATAATAACAAGTACGATTCTGAACGGGTCGGACGATGGGTATCATTTGCCTGCGGACTGATGATGGCCAGAGTTGATCGTCATATGGACATCGCCAAGAACGGAAGGCTGCACAAAAGCACCCTGTTCGGTCTCAAGGACGATCCACCAATCTATGAAGCGCTCGCGCATATGGCATTCTTTATGGAGGAATCAGGCATCCGGTATTGGCGGATGGCCCCCTATGATGAGTTGATTATCGGACCACCGCGCACCTTTTTCTGCTTGGCCGAACCGGATGTGGCGTATATGGTCTATTTCCGCACAGGCGGTGAGATCAAACTGAGGCTGAATCCCGGCGAATACGTGGTGAAATGGTTTAATCCCAGAACTGGTGAATTCCTGCCTGTTACTATCATCTCTACTTCCAGGGAGACCTGCTTTGCTGCTCCTGACAAAATGGACTGGGTCCTTTACCTCTGTAACAGAATATACAGCTATTGAAAATGAAACGAGGGTTATTTGTGAGCGATATGAACAAGAGAACAAAAAGCATAGGCATTCAGATTGGCGCGATTTCTTTTCTCGATGAAGGTGTGGGGCAGGTTCTCGATACGGTTGCTGATCTGGGAGCCGTGAACACGATCTATCTGAACAGCTTCGGGTACGATATTGGCTTGGGCGGGCGACAAATCGTTGGTTATCCATATCCGGGGCATGGGCAGGACAGCGCCGGTGGGTATATTGGCGGATATTGTGGCAAAGCCAATGCTAAGTACTACGAGAACACCTCCATTCGCCCTGCTCGTGATCCCGATTGTGGTGATCGTGACTTGATCTTCGAAGTCGTTTCCGCAGCAGGCAAAAGAGGGATGGCCGTGCACGCGGGTCACATCGACCGCTTTAGCCATGATTTTGCTGGAGGTGATCAAGTACGGGAGGTAAACCATCGCGGAGAACAAACGGAATCCTATTGCATGGCTAACCCGGACTATCTAAACTTCTGGGGCGGGCTGTCAGAGGATGTATGCGCTTCGTATGATCTCGATGGCCTGCTTGTATTCAACGAACGAAACGGCCCACTTCTATCCGCAATCGGTGCCACCCATTACGGTGTTGTGGATCCACGGAATACGGTCTGCTTCTGTCCCCATCACATCGAAATCGCGCACAGAAATGGGATTGACGTGGAAAGAGCACGGAGAGCGTATACGCTTCTTGAGGCCCTCATCAATGACGCTCTGAAAGGGGGGGCTGATGATCGGGAATTTTTTACTGAGTTCCTGGCTCTGCTCTTCGAGTACCCGGAAATAGCGGCGTGGGAGAAACTATGGACCGATACTAAGTACGAATTTTATCGAGCCATAGTAGACCGGGCCAAGAAAGGCCACCCTGGCGGGAAGGTGGGATTCCATGTCGCGCACGTCAACTCCTTCAACCCGATCTATCGTGCGGAATGGTCCCTTCAAAGGCTGTCGGCCATATCCGACTACCTCAAAGTCGTGGTGTACCACCACGTGGCAGGGATTCGGTATCGGCAATTCCTGAAAAACCTGGAGTCGACAATATTCAAAGGCGTTCCAACGCAGGCCTTGTTCACGCTCAACTCACATCTTCTCAGATATGGCACCCTGATCCACGGAGAAGACCCAGATGAGACGCCGTTTCCACCTGAGTATGTTTACAAGGAGACAGCAAGAGCGAAGCGCCTTGTCGGGGACGCTTGCCTCATCTATCCTGGCATTGGCATAGACATCTCCCATGCACATCTCGAACCTGAGAAACCAGAAACGATCTATGCCGCCACTAGCGCGGCCCTCAGGGCCGGGGCCGATGGACTAATATACTCCAGAAAGTACTCGGAAATGCGGCTCGCCAATCTCAAAGCTGCGGGTGATGCGGTACGAGGATTCTTAAATGAGCGTTAACTCTGACGTATGGGAGGTGGCAGCGAGCTTATACCCTTGGGACCTGCACGACGAAGGGGTAAATGCGGTACTCGATAATCTTCAGGAAAAGGCGCTCGTAAACAGCGTTTACCTTGTCGGGCTTATGCATCCGGAGCCGCGCCCATGGGGAGATAGCGACTTCCCGCACAACCCGGTGAGAAAGAGATATATGTCGGAGGACAGCCGGGCGTATTGGCATCCGCAACCGCGTCGCTTTGGCAGAATCACCCCCGAGGTCTCTGACCTAGCGTTTCTGCGCGACCAGGATTGGCTTGAGGTTCTGATAAGCGAGGCGACTAAACACAACATGCGCAAAGGCCTTGAGATTTCGCACACGCTCGTCGGTGCGGAGAGGGCCGTTGCCGAGTTTCTGGATTGCGTGCAGCGCGACATCAATGGCGACCCGCTCGCTGGTCTTCATGTGGACGGCGCACGGCCGCTTTGCTTCAACAATCCTGACGTCTCTGAATACATCGTGGCGCTATTTTGCGATGTTGTTGAGCGCTACGACGTAGACTATGTGCAGAGCTGCATGATTCCCTATCCCATGCCAGTTCCGTTTCTCAAGCACGAGTACAATTCTGCGCACCATCCCCATATGAACTACCCAGGCTTTCCAGGTGTCACAAGCCATCAATGGCCACGACGGGTGAGCCAACTGGCTGGCTGCTTTTGTGACAGCTGTCGAGCTGCGGCAGAGAGTCGTGGAATCGACTTGACGCGGATTCAGGCTGTTCTGAAAAAGACCCTCGAGGATGATAGTGAGGCGATGGGCGACAGTAATCGCAGGACTTACATCGAAGAAGGGGACACGAGCGAGAGCGGATATCTTGTCGAGACCCCGGAGCTACTTCAATGGTTGGTCTTCCGGTGCGAGAGTGTCGCGGCCATGTACGGAAAAATCCATAAAGCCGTCCATGAAATCAAGCCGGAGGTGGAATTGCGGCTCAACCTGTACGTTACGACCCATCCCGAGTACGCTGGCCTGGATCTCAGACGGTTACAGAGTGTCGTGGATGGCGTACGCACTTCAAACTATGCGGAGAACCTCGGCGACCCGCTGTATCTGGATCAGAAGCGACAATTTCTGAACGGTGTGCAGCGCGTGATTGCGGGAAAGATACCCCTCTATTCTGGCACAGGGGTTAAACACGGCGCCACGCGAGCAACAATCATTGAAGGTATTCGTCTTGCATGGGAATGCGGGGCGGCCGGTATCACACTCGGACATTACGACGCGGCTACCTTTGAACGGCTTGAGGCCGTGGGTGAAGCTTTACGGCTCCTTGGATCGGCGGGATGAAGAAACGCTAGTGCGCCACCTGCTGACGCATGCCCAGGCATACCTTCCACCCAGTCGGCCGCGGCCTGTATAGAGGCGTTGTGGCGTGAGGCGGTTCACATTTGTTGTGAAACGGCCGTTGCGTGGAAACCGGGTGGGAAATATCATTGACGCGCCGAATCCACAGCCTCCACGTTGGGCAATTGTAGATGGAGAAAGAAATGGAAAGCGTACACCATAACTTGGTTTGGGAAAGCCAAAGCCTGAACTCTTCTGAATCGATGCCGTGCGGTGGGGGCGATATTGGGCTGAATGTGTGGGTAGAAAACGGCGACATCTTTTTTTACATCGCGCGCAGCGGCACTTTTGATGAAAATAATTCAATGCCGAAACTGGGGCGGGTGCGCATCAAATGTTCACCAAGCCCCTTTGATGGCGAGTTTTTCCGTCAGGAACTTAATCTTGAAACCGGAAGTGTTACCCTAAGCGGACGAAACGGAACCCATTTTGCGGAAGTTCAAATTTGGGTGGATGTTTTTTCTCCCGTGATTCATGTGGAAACGGAAAGTAGCCAGGAAATCATTATTGAAGTCATTTATGAAAACTGGCGGTTTGAAGATAGATTGCTGCAAAAAAACGAAAGTTTTGGTAATTCGTACAAATGGGCGCCTCCCGCAGGTTTAATAACGAAAAAGGATGACATCCGTTTTCAGGATAACGCTGTTTTGTTTTATCACAGAAACAGGGGCGAAACTGTTTTTGATGTGTCGGTGCGGCAGCAGAAAATGGAATCCGTGAAACATCAAATGTTTGATCCCCTCAAAGACCTGACATTTGGCGGCAAATTAGTCGGGGATCATTTTATTCCAGCGGGAAATACGGAAGGTGACACTCTTTCATTTGGTTATAAAGGTTGGAAAATAAAAAGTAAATCCCCGGCAAAAAAACAATCCTTTGAACTATATTTACATACGGGGCAATATGAAACCAAAGCTGATTGGGAGTTGGCTTTGGACGCTTTTGTTGCAGATTACAAAAAAAAGAAATTAACTGCCCGCAGTGAAACCTTAAATTGGTGGCAAAATTACTGGAAGCGCAGCTTCATTTATATCGATCCGGAAAACAAAGATGAAGCCTCACCTCAATGGCAAGTGGGACGAAATTACCAGCTTTTCAGGTATATGTTGGGCTGTAATGCGGTCGGTGAATATCCGACCAAATTTAATGGGGGTTTGTTTACGTATGATCCGCAGTTTATTGATGGGAAACGGCCGTTTACCCCCGACTTCCGCAACTGGGGCGGTGGCACCTTCACTGCCCAAAACCAACGGCTGGTTTACTTCCCGATGTTTAAATCGGGTGATTTTGAATTGCTGAAACCACAGCTTGATTTCTATCGACGAATATTAAAAAATGCCGAATTACGGAGTCAGGTTTATTGGGGGCATGACGGCGCCTGTTTTACCGAACAGATCGAAAATTTTGGACTGCCAAATTGCAGCGAATATGGCTGGCAAAGACCCGCAGGCTATGACGCGGGCATGATGTTTAATGCCTGGCTTGAGTACCTTTGGGACACCTCGCTTGAATTTTGCCAGATGGCTTTGCAGTGGCATCAATACAATGGGGCGGATATTTCAGAATACATCCCTTTCATTGAAAGCTGCTTGACTTTTTTTGACGAGCATTATCAATATTTGGCGAAAAATCGGGGCACAAAAGCGTTGGACGAAGCTGGCCACCTAATTTTATATCCTGGTTCAGCCTGTGAAACCCATAAAATGGCAACTAATGCAACCTCTACTATTGCCGCATTAAAAACGGTAGCTGAGGGGTTGTTGGATTTGCCGGATCATTATCTGACTGATGCTAAACGGGGAAAATGGCAGAAATTTTTGCAAAGGATTCCGCCGATCAGTTTTCAGGAATTTGAAGGGTACAAAACCATTGCGCCAGCAAAATTATGGGAACGAATTAACAACAGCGAAGTGCCGCAATTGTATCCGGTGTATCCGTGGGGCATTTACGGTATTGGCAAGCCGGATATTGACGTTGCCCTCAATACCTATCAATACGATCCCGATGTGCAAAAATTTAAAGATCACATCAGTTGGAAACAATACAATATTTTTGCTGCACGTCTGGGTTTAACCGCTGAGGCAGCGCGGTTGTCCATCCTGAAACTACAGGATTCGGGCAGGCGGTTCCCAGCTTTTTGGGGGCCTGGTTTTGATTGGGTGCCGGATCACAACTGGGGCGGGTCAGGCATGATCGGATTACAAGAAATGCTGCTGCAAACCAATGGAGATACTATTTACGTTTTCCCGGCATGGCCGCAGGAGTGGGATGTTCATTTTAAACTACATGCGCCGCAGAACACCTGGATAGAAGCTGAACTAAAAAATGGGAAGGTAAACATTATTCAGGTTGAACCTGAATCGCGCCGGAAAGATATTGAGATATTATTGGCAGAGTTTGCCGGAGAAACTGAATAAATGGAACGAATAAAAGCAATCTATCTCATTGAAACACCTCACGATGTGGAAACGGCCGTTGCTGTACTTGCCGGTGAGCAGTCGAGCGGTACCTTTGTAACTGTGCCAGGTGAAACCGAGGAGCTGAAAACCCGTTTTGCTGCCCGTGTGGAAAAAATTGAAAACCTGGATGAAGTGGCAGAACCTGGCTTACCTGGCGAACTAAGTGGGAATAAAACGTTTAAAAGAGCAAAAGTAACCGTTTCATGGTCAGTTGAAAATTTCAGCTACAACATCCCTGCTTTAATCTCTACCATTCAGGGGAATCTGTATGAACTGCGACAATTTACAGGGCTGAAACTGGATGATATCGAATTGCCAGATTCCTATGCGGACCAGTTCAAAGGGCCAGCATTTGGGTTGAAAGGAACCAAAAATCTGGCAAATGTTAAATCTGAGCGTCCCATGATTGGCACCATTATAAAACCAAGTGTCGGACTCACACCGGAGTACACGGCCGTTTTAGTCAAAACCTTAGCCGAAGCAGGCATTGATTTTATCAAAGACGATGAACTAATGACATCAACTGCGAATTCGCCCTTTTCGGACCGAGTTGAAATGATAATGCAGGTAATCAATGCGTTTGCAGACAGAACGGGGAAGAAGGTGATGTATGCCTTTAATATCACCGGTGACATGGAAACCATGAAAATCAACTACGAGACTGTTCTTAAAGCTGGCGGCAGTTGTGCGATGCTAAGTATTAATAGTGTGGGTTGGGTTGGTGTAAAACAGGTTTGTGACTGGGGGCAATTATCCATTCACGGACACCGCAATGGCTGGGGAATGCTGAACCGTCATCCTTTGCTTGGCATTAACTTCCCGGCCTACAACAAAATATGGCGGTTGGCAGGTGTTGACCAGATGCATGTAAACGGTATCCAAAACAAGTTTTGGGAGTCCGACGATTCTGTAGTTCGCTCCATAAAATCTTGCTTGACACCTTTTTTAAGCAACGAATCGGTTTTGCCTGTGGTTTCGTCCGGCCAATGGGGCGGCCAGGCATTTGAAACCTATGCAAGCACAAGGAGTACGGATCTGCTTTATATGGCAGGTGGTGGCATCATGGCACATCCCTCCGGCCCTGCTGGTGGCGTGAAAGCATTACATCAAGCCTGGAATAGTGCGGTTGATGGATATACGCTTGAAGAAACGGCAAAAATGTACAAGGAATTTGGGGAGTCTGTAGAAAAATTTGGGAAAGGAAATTGATGGCTGGGGTCAATAAAATCATGCTCGCTTTTTATGGCGACGACTTCACCGGTTCTACGGATGCTCTGGAATTTCTGAGTCGAGCCGGGGTCAGGACAGTTTTGTTCCTGGATACTCCCACCGCAGAACAAATTCATCGTTTTGGCAATCCAGATGCTGTGGGGGTGGCGGGCATGACGCGGGCGATGGTGCCGGAGTAAATGGCAAAAACGCTCAGCCAGGCGTTTTCGGTTTTAAAGTCTTTGAATCCAAGACATGTCCATTACAAGGTTTGCTCTACTTTTGATTCTTCACCGGAGATTGGGAATATTGGAACGGCCGTTACCACCGCCACCCCTATTTTCCAAAATGAATTCACCCCAATTTTGGTAGCCGCACCCAACCTTGGGCGCTATTCTGCCTTCGGTAACCTGTATGCGCGGATGGGAATCGGCAGCCAAGGTGCCATTTATAGGCTCGACCGGCACCCGTCGATGTCTACACACCCGACAACACCTGCCTTAGAAAGCGATTTACGCTTGCACCTGTCGAAACAGACCAACCAGCCCATGGGCTTAATCGATTTGGTCGATATCGTTAAACCCACCAACGAAATCATAACAAAACTTAACAGTGAAATTGCAGCCGGAAACAAAATCATCTTTTTTGACGCTATGTATGAAGATCAGATGCTCACCATTGGTGAGGTCCTGGACCAAAAAGCAGGCGAAAAGTCCCCGCTTTTTTCGGTTGGCTCATCTGGCATTGAAAAAGCGCTGGGTGATTTTTGGACTAAACAAAAAATAGTATCTCCGCGAATCCAATGGCAGCAACTGTCCGAGTGTAAACCCATGTTGGTGCTTTCAGGGAGTGTTTCTCCCGTAACAGCTGCCCAAATTGAATGGGCCGTCAAAAATGGTTTTGAGGAGATAGCAGTCGATGCCCAATTGATGGAAAATGAAGATCCGGAAGCTTTTATTTCAGACTATCAAAAGAAAATCGTTTCAGGTTTGCAAACAGGTAAAAGTATGATTCTGCATACGGCCAAAGGCCCCGAAGATCCGCGCATCTCCCAAATAAAATCCATTCTTGCTAAAAAAGATTGGGACGAACAAACGAAGCGAACGCAAACAGCCGAAATTTTCGGCAAGGTATTGGGCCAATCGGCTCGCAGGGCTTTGACGCAGTTTCCGGTTAAGCGATTGGTTATTGCTGGCGGTGATACGTCAAGCTTTGTAGCTAGAGAACTGGGCATTGAGGCTGTTGAGATGATCGCGCCGCTCTACGCGGGTGCACCATTGTGTCGGGCTTTTGCAGCAGGGTCACCAGTTGATGGGATTGAACTGAATCTAAAAGGCGGTCAGGTAGGGGATGAAACCTATTTTGGCACTTTACAAAAAGGAAAATAATATGACAAAAAAATTAGGATTAATACACACATCGGCAACGTTAGTGCCTATATTTCAGGCATTGACCGATAAATATCTTGCTGACAAGGATATGAAGATTTTTAATATTTCGGACGACAGCCTGATTAAAAACACCATCGAACGGGGTAAATTAACAGCAGACACCTCGCGCAGGGTGGTTGATTATGTGGCTTCAGCGGAAGAAGCGGGCGCAGATTTTATCTTGGTTACCTGTTCGTCAATTGGGCCGGCGGTGGAAACGGCCGCAACGCTGGTTGACGTGCCGGTGCTGCGAGTGGACCAACCGATGGCGGATAAAGCTGTGCAGATGGGCAGCAAAATCGGCGTGGTGGCCACCTTATCCACAACGCTTGAACCTACGAGTGATTTGGTGCGCAGAAGGGCGATCATTGCCGGCAAAGAAATCGAATTGACATCCAGATTATGTAAGGGTGCTTTTGATGCGCTTATGAGTGGAAACCCGGAGTTACACGATGAATCGGTCGCTGCAGTACTCAAAGAATTGTCTCAACAAGTGGATGTGATTTTATTAGCACAGGCATCCATGGCTCGGGTGGTCAATCAGCTCTCAGATGAAGATAAAAAGGTGCCGATTCTCACCAGCCCTGAACTAGCCATACAACATCTGGCGGATATTTTATGATGATGAAAAATATCCAACCGGGGCGGGGGCTGATGAACACGACTGCAAGCCCCCATGTCAAGCTCCACACTGTTGACATGAGCGCTGTGGTGTGGACTCAAGGATTCTGGGCAGACAAGTTCGACCAGTGCGCCAAGGTCATGGTTCCTAATATGTGGCAGCTTTTGAGCAGCACCGAAATCAGCTTTGCCTATCAAAACTTCCTGATCGCCACCGGACGGGCTGAAGGGCAGCACCGTGGCCCCAAGTGGAATGATGGCGATTTCTACAAGTGGCTCGAGGCTGCCGCCTACGTCTATGGCATGACCAAAGACGAAGCACTCGACAGTTTGATGGACGCGATCATCGAGGTCATCGGTGAAGCGCAGCGCAAAGACGGTTACATCCACACACCGGTGATCATCGAACAGCGCCAAGGCATCGAGCAGGCCCGCGAATTCACCGAGCGCGTGGATTTTGAGACTTATAATCTGGGGCATCTGATGACAACCGCCTGTGTACATTTCCGAGCCACTGGCAAGACGATGCTGCTCGACATTGCCCGCAAAGCTACAGATTATCTCTATGGCTATTTCAAGACGGCAACCGCAGAACTGGCACGCAACGCCATCTGCCCTTCCCATTATATGGGGGTGGTCGAAATGTACCGGACGACGGCCGACGAGCGTTATCTGGAACTGGCACAGAACTTAATCGAAATCCGAGACCTCTTCAAGGAGGGTGGCGACGATAACCAGGATCGGGTTCCGCTGCGCGAGCAGACCGAAGCTGTAGGCCATGCGGTGCGCGCCAATTACCTTTACGCGGGCGTGGCCGATGTCATCGCCGAGACAGGCGACGAGAGCCTGCTGCAAACGCTTCTGGTTTTGTGGGACAGCGTGACTAGCCAGAAGATGTACATTACGGGGGCCTGTGGGGCTTTGTTTGACGGCGCTTCGCCCTATGGCTCAGAGGACCAGGGGGCGATTACGCGCACGCATCAAGCCTACGGCCGTTCCTATGAACTCCCCAACGTGACCTCACATAACGAAACCTGCGCCAACATCGGTAATGCCCTCTGGAATTGGCGTATGCTCCAGCTAACGGGTGAAGGCCGATTCGCCGATATTTTAGAACTGGTTCTTTATAACAGCCTCCTTAGCGGCATTAGCCTGGATGGTAAAAAGTTTTTTTACACCAATCCCATGCGCGTCCTCAAGGATCAGCCCGACCTGCGCTGGTCGCGCACCCGCGAGCCGTATATCGACTGCTTCTGCTGTCCGCCCAATGCTGTGCGGATGATCGCCGAGATCAATAGCTATGCCTACTCTGTTTCCAATGGCGAGAGTGGTTCAGATGGAGCCGTGTGGGTAAACCTTTACGGAGCCAGTGTGCTGGATACGAAGCTCCCCAATGGGGCAAAGATCATCCTCGAACAAGAAACCGACTATCCGTGGGAAGGCAATGTGAAAATAACAATTCGCGCCACAGAGGCACCCCAGTTTGCGCTGATGCTGCGCATTCCCGGGTGGGCGGAGGGGGCGGCGGTAATGGTTAATGGAGAAACGGCCGTTATCCAAACAATCCCAGGTGAATACAGCAAGATAAGCCGCGCGTGGTCGGCCGGTGATAGCGTCGAGATCGTGTTCCCGATGGCAGCGCGGCTCCTTGAAGCGAATCCTTTTGTCGAGGAGACACTGAACCAGGTTGCGATTCAGCGTGGGCCGGTGGTCTACTGCCTTGAATCGGCCGACTTGCCTGCAGACGTTGGGGTTTTGGACATTCACATTCCAGCCGACATTGAACTGCATCACCGAATCGATTCACAACTTTTGGGGGCACGCATCGCAGTTCTTGAGGGGCAAGCGCAGCGAATTCCGCAGCGCGAATGGTCGCACCAACTTTATCGCAGTCTGCAGGTTCCCCAAACGGAGCAGATCGACATCCGGCTAGTACCTTATTACGCTTGGGGCAATCGTACCGAAGGGGAAATGACCGTCTGGATGCCGCTATTGCGATAAACCAATTCTCACCTCTGGGTTATCGCAGTCCGGCGTCTTTTTTCTTAATCTGATTGCGGCCAGCCAAGACCGATACGGCCGCGTTCTTTTTCGACACTGAGAATAGTAACATCGATGACATCGCCTACATTGAGGACGGTGCCGCGTGGGGTCTGGCTGCGATGAAGTAAGCCATCTTGCTTGACGCCAATGTCGATAAAAGCCCCGAAATCGACGACATTGCGTACCGTGCCTTTTAACAGTTGGCCCACTTGCAAATCATCCATTGCGAGCACATCACTACGCAAGAGAGGGCGCGGTAAATCTTCGCGTGGATCACGACCAGGGCGTATGAGCTGTTCAAAGATGTCTTGTAGGGTGGGTAAGCCGGTACCGAGTTCCGCCGCCATGTCAGAGGTGGGTGTCAGGTTAGTGAGGGCTTGTTGACGTTGTTCAAGGGGGGCTGTGGTTGTGAGGTTGACGGTGGCGAGTACGGCCGTTGCGACACCATAGCTCTCTGGATGAATGGCACTGGCGTCGAGTGGATCCTCACCGTCACGAATCCGCAGGAAACCCGCAGCTTGTTCAAATGCTTTGCTGCCAAGGCCATTGACTTTGATCAGTTGTTGGCGGTTGGCGAAACGGCCGTTTTCATCCCGATAAGCTACAACCCGCTCCGCCAGTTTGGGGCCGATGCCCGAAACATAGGTCAGCAACGCTGGTGAAGCTGTGTTGACATTGACGCCAACCTGGTTAACCACGCTTTCGACCACAGCATTGAGCGATTCAGCCAACTGTTTTTGGTTGACATCATGCTGATAGAGGCCAACGCCAATCGATTTGGGATCGATTTTGACCAGTTCGGCTAATGGGTCTTGGGCACGGCGTGCAATTGAGACCGCGCCGCGAATGCTCACGTCTAAATCGGGTAGTTCGGCGCGTGCCAGTTTGCTGGCACTGTAGACACTGGCCCCCGCTTCGTTGACCATCAAATAATGTATACTGTCTAGACGCCGCGTGAGTTCGGCGACAAGCTGCTCGGTTTCGCGTGAGGCGGTGCCATTGCCGATGGTGATCAGGTTGACTTTGTGGCGTTTGATCAGCAGTGTGAGTGTTTTTAATGCGTCATCGCGCCGTTTTTGGGGTGCGTGGGGATAAATGGTGGCGGTGTCTAACAGCTTGCCAGTCGGATCAACGACGGCGACTTTGCAACCCGTGCGATAGGCAGGATCAATGCCTAATATGGTTTGCCCAGCAAGTGGGGGTTGGCGCAGCAGACCACGCAGATTATTCGCAAAAACGGTGATGGCATGTGATTCGGCCGTTTCTGTGAGCGCGCGGCGTACATCGCGTTCGATGGCAGGCAGCAGGAGACGGCTGGCGCTGTCCTGAATGGCCATTTCCATTTGCTGTTTCAAGGGCGAGCGCTGGTTGGGGCGAAAGGCTGTGCGGATTGATAACAGCCAATCACGTTCGCCGATGTCAACTTTGACACGTAATATCTTGGCCGCTTCGCCGCGGTTGATGGCCAAAACTTGGTAGGACTGCAAGCGGCTCACACGCGTTTGGTAATCATAGTAAAGCGCGTAAACACGTTTTTCATCAGGTGTCTTTTGATTTTGTTTACATGTCAAAATCGCGTATTTTAACGCTTTTTCACGTGTCAATTGACGCACACCCGCATGGTCGCTAATTGTCTCCGCGACGATATCGCGTGCACCTTGCCAAGCATCTTCAATCGTTGGCACTTCGTCATTGATGAACGGTGCTGCCAGTTCGTGCAGCTTTTTTGTGGAAGTTGGCTGCGCCAAAATTAATTTAGCCAAAGGTTCTAAGCCTTTAGCGCGGGCGGCGCTGGCGCGAGTATGTCGTTTGGTTTTGTATGGTTGGTACAAATCTTCCAAAGCTGTCAACGTTGTAGCGGCTTCGATCTCTTTTCGAAGCTGCGGCGTGAGCTTTTCTTGTTCGGCGATGGCATTGAGGATGGTCGCACGCCGATCATCAAGCGCACGCAGCTGGGCTAAGCGTTCGGCAATGGCACGCAGTTGCTCTTCATCGAGGCTGCCGGTGGCTTCTTTGCGATAACGGGCGACAAAAGGCAGCGTGTTGCCGCTGTCCATGAGGTCGATGGCGGCCTGGGCTTGGGCTGCGCGTATCTTTAATTCATTGGCGATCTGTTGTGTGTAGTCCATGGGGGAATTATAGGCGGAAACGGCCGTTGGGGGCAATACATCCTGATTGACTATATCTTTTGGCTCTAACACGTTTTCGAAATTCCGGCTATACTTGGGTTCGATTCTGAGCCATGCGGAGTCGCTCCTTTTCAATCCTTATTTTAATTTGGCGTATTGCAACCATTCCTAGTGGGAAAGGCTCCTATACCAAAATGTTGTTTCCTGTTGAATTACAAGCTCGAAGCAGACAAAAAAGGAAATTGATAATGTTTACCTATGCACGTCGCGCTGTTGTCATTTTTATATTTTTGGTGGCACTGACGGCCATTTTTGTAGTCAACATCAAGGCCGAACAAACCGTACAAGAACCATATACCCGTCACATAGATATTGAACCCCCAGCCCAGCATTTCGAAAACGAAAGTAAAGCAATGCCTAATAGTAATGTTGCCAAGAATCCCTCTGTGTTAGCTTGGAGTAAAGTTACATTCCAATCTGCGCGTGATGGCAATTGGAATATATTTATTGGTAATGACGATGGTACAGGCCAAACGCGTCTCACACATTTCAATACGTCCGAAATTCACCCTAATCTAAATAGGGGTAACACTCACATTGTTTATGCTCGCCATGAAGAT
>CAYGMR010000070.1:0-286 GCA_964350725.1 uncultured Ardenticatenaceae bacterium
GAATGGTACCCCGGCGTTGATACGCAACGATGCCAATATTGATTTTAATTGGGGTAATGGCTCTCCTGTAAATGGGATTAATGCCGACGATTTCTCGGTGCGCTGGACACGTAACCTTTATCTTAGTCCGGGTCGCTATCGTTTTACCGCCAACACAGATGATGGCGTGCGACTCTGGGTGAATGGCCAACAGATCATCAATGCATGGAACGATCATAGACCGCAAGATTTTTCGGGTGAAGTCGATTTGCCGGGCGGCTTTGTTGATTTGAAGATGGAATATTAC
>CAYGMR010000070.1:296-1025 GCA_964350725.1 uncultured Ardenticatenaceae bacterium
TGGTGGTGCCAAGGCAAATCTGAGCCGTACACTTTTGAGTGTGCTGCCAGCACCGACCCCCACTCCGCCACAGCCGACAAGCCTGGGAACGGCAACAGTTGCCAGCGCACGTTTGAATTTGCGTCAAGGGCCAGCGCCTACTTTTGGCATTATCCAGGTGCTGAATCAAGGTGAAATGCTCAGCCTGTTGGGACGCAATGAGCTGGCAACCTGGGCACACGTGCGTACTATGAATGGCACACAAGGTTGGGTTTATGCGCCGCTTCTTCAAACGAGCACGGCGGTCAGTGGGCTGCCTTTGTCCGGCGTCGTACCTACAACAGCCCAACCAACAACCGGGAAAACGGCCGTCGTCTCAAATGCCGTCAACGCCTTGAATGTGCGTCCTGGCCCTGGAGTTTCGTTCGATCCAATTGCGACCGTTGTCCGTGGTCAAATCGTCGAGCTTCTCGGCCGTAACAGCAGCAATGCCTGGTTAAAAATTCGCTTGTCTAATGGTACGGAAGGCTGGTCTAGCGCCAACTATCTGACCACAAGCTATAATATAAACAGCCTACCGATTATGAACTAATCGATGGCGACTTAAGCCTTGGGCCGGGAGTTAAGTAAAACATATGTAACTATTCAGTTGCTCCGGCCGTGTCTCCTGACCGAGCCGGATAGGTTACAAACAGCTTAACGTAGATTCCACAGATTAGGAAAAATCTGTGGAATCTGCGCAATTTGTCA
>CAYGMR010000070.1:1035-14221 GCA_964350725.1 uncultured Ardenticatenaceae bacterium
TATGTAACTATTCAGTTGCTCCGGCCGTGTCTCCTGACCGAGCCGGATAGTGGCTGTATAGTTACAAACAGATTAACGTAGATTCCACAGATTAAAGAGGAAAAATCTGTGGAATCTGCGCAATTTGTCAATTATCTATTGGAGAAACACAATGGTTCAACAACAAATGTCACTTGCTTTTTTGTTCAGGCTGTTGTTATTGTGCCTGCTTCTAACAGCTTGTGGGGGCACCGCTTCCCCAACGGCCGTTTCCAGCACACCACAACCAACTGCCACAGTTCCGCCGGTGATGACACCCACCATCGTCATCCCGGAAACAGCACCAACGGAGCGACCGCCTGAAACGCCAACTGCAGCGTCTATCCCCCAGCCAATAGGCGACATCAGCCCCCGCGAGATGCCGCGTTTTGCCGAATACAAACAATCCGCTGTTGAGGTGGCCCCTGCTATGTTCCACGAGCCTATCGCCCCGGATCTCAACAATGTGCTGGTGCCGTTTCCCCTTTCGCCGGATCAACTGAGCCGGCTGGCAGCCAGCGGTGTTGTTGTCAGCCCCGGCGTGGAGAAGGAATTCTTCACTGTTTACGAACAGGCACGCTACGCCAACGTGCCATTATTTGTGACCAGTGATTCGCTGCTGCACAGTTACCATCTCATCTTCGACAAAGTACTGCGCACTTCCGAGCGCCAACAGTTCATTCCGCTGCTGCACGATTTGAACGCGCAGATGCTGGCCGAAACGGATGCCCAATATCAGGCCCTGCAAGGCACACCCTGGGAAGATGCTGCCCTGCGCTCTGTAGCCTTCATCGGTGTGGGCAGCAAACTGCTGGACGATACAGTCGCGATACCAGGTTATGCCCAAGAACTGGTTGATGCGGAATTGGCAAAGATAGAGGCCGCCGCTGGCATTGAATCTTCACCGCTGTTCCCCGGACTGGCATTTGGCGAAGATTACACGCAATACATTCCACGCGGCCATTACACGCTCAGCGAGGAGCTAGAAGCCTATTTTCGCAGCATGATGTGGTACGGCCGTATGACCTTCCGCCTGAAAACCAAAGACTCAGATGTGGGTCGCGCCGAAACTCGCGCCGCGCTGCTCCTGGTGCAGGCGATGCAAAATGCGCAGGTAAATGGCAAGCCCGCTCTTGAAACCTGGCGTGATCTCTACGATCCAACCGCTTTCCTGGTGGGGCGCAGCGATGATTTGACGGCGTTTCAATATTTGGATGTGATTACGGCCGTTTACGGTGAAAATCCCAGCTTATCTACAATCAGCGACGAAGCTCAACTCGACATCTTCATCAATGCGGCTAATGAACTGCCTCCGCCACGTATTCTTGGTCTGGTTATCAGCGAAAATGACGATGTGGAGGAAGCAACCAAAGGTTTCCGTTTCATGGGCCAACGCTTTGTACCTGATGCTTACATCATGCGTGAACTCATCTGGCGCAATGTGGGTACAGAAACAGAGCCACGCCAACTGCCAATGGGTCTGGACGTGATGGCCGCGCTGGGTTCCGACCGCGCCTATACCATTCTGGATGACCTGGGCGAAACAGCATATGCCAATTACCCCGAGCAAATGCAAAAAATGCGTGCTTGGACTGCGGGTCTCAGTGCTGACGAATGGACAGAAACACTCTACAACGGCTGGCTCTACACCTTGCAGCCCTTGCTGGCGGTTCCCGGTGAAGGCTATCCCCAGTTTATGCAGTCTGACGCCTGGCGGGATAAACAGCTTTCCACCAGTTTGGGCAGTTGGGCCGAACTCAAGCATGACACCATTCTCTATGCCAAACAAGCGTACGCGGAGATGGGTGGTGGTGGTTATAAACCGCCTTCGCCCAAAGAGGCCCAAGGATATGTAGAGCCGGTGCCGGAATTTTACGCCCGCCTCGCTGCCCTGGCGACGATGACCCGCGATGGCTTGCAAGAACGCGGCTTGCTGGTTGAGAAAGATGCCAACAGCTTGGATCGCCTGATCCGTCTGGCCAATGCCTTTCAAGTAATGGCAGAAAAAGAACTGCGTGGCGAACCCTTGTCTGCGGATGAAGCCTTTCTGATTCGCTATTATGGTGGTGAGTTGGAACATCTGGTGATGGCTTCTGGCGACGTCCCCGACGAAGACCCCCTCGCCCAGCCCTTCATGGACGAGGAACCGCAGGCTGCTGTCATTGCCGACGTGGCCACGGCGCCTGATTATGTGCGCGACGGCGTAGCGGACCCCACTGTGTTAGAAGAAGGCGTGGGGCGTGTAGATGAAATCTATGTGGTCGTGCCCGCTGTGGCCGAGGATGGCACGGTTTATTTGCAAACAGCAAAAGGAGGTGTCTTCTCCTATTACGAATTCCCCTGGCCCGCTGGCGACCGGCTGACGGATGATAAATGGCGCGAGATGCTCGATAATGGCGAAGCACCCGATAGACCCGTCTGGATCGATACTTTTTTCACGACCGAGACGGAATTCGCCGGGGCACAGGCCGCCATTTACAATTTCCAATCTGATTTAAATTGGGCGTTATGGGATACGGCAGGCAATCACAGTGCACGGCCGTTCCTCTTGTCGGAAGTTGAAGCGCTAGAGGCAGCACGGCAGTATATCGGGCGGCAGTGGCTCCACGCCAGTTACCGTTCGTTTGATTTGCAGGCGCCAGATGTGGCGGTTGTAACAGTGCGCGAAACCTGGGACGATACGTTGTATGACATTGCCGGCGAGATGCCCGAGGAAGGGGATCCGATCGTGGGTCACCGGGGACCGTTTACACTGGATGCTACCTACACGCTAACCCGCAGCGAGAATGGCTGGGAGGTGACAAATCTGGTCTATGCCAATGAGCCGCCCGCGTGGGAGGAGTAACGATTAAAACCGTTTTCATCTTTCCCTTGCTGTTGATAATGCTGATTGGTTGTAAGCCGCATGGGGGAGAAACGGCCGTTTCCCCCCCTGATTTTTCGCCTTATCCCTGGGTCTACCTGCGTGATGACAAGCCGCTGGCGGCTGCGGAACCGCTGGCCAGCCTGATGGTCGTGGGGGATGTGATGCTGGGGCGGGGTGTTTTAGCCGAGCCAGAACCATTGTCGAAGGCCGTGTCCTGGCTGGGCGCGGCGGATTTGACGCTGGGCAATTTGGAAGGGGTGATCGCAGACAGCCAACAGCCGATTCAAAACCAAGAACGGGAAACGCATAATGGGGCACAATTCAAGTCCCAAAACACACGCATCGTGCTGACTATGCCGCCAATGGCCGTTTCCCAATTACAAAACGCTGGCTTCGATTTGCTGGGGCTGGCGAATAATCACAGTTTGGATTTAGGGGCGGTGGGGTTGGCGCAAACGGCCGTTTCTCTGGAAAAAACAGGATTAGCACCGATAGGCTTGCAAACGAACGCGCTTGTTAGCCCAACAATTCGCGTAGTCAACGGGGTGCGCCTCGCCTTCTTGGCCTTCAATGCCGTGCCAGACCCGGCAGGCAGGCGCTGTGTGCCGGCTGACGCGCAGCCTTGTCCGGTAAATTGGGATGCGGAAACGGCCGTTCCCGCCATCGAACAGGCCAAAACCGCAGCCGACGCGGTGATTGTGTTCATTCATTGGGGCTTTGAATATGAAACCCAGCCTGATTTGGCGCAGACCACCATCGCAGAAACGGTAAGGGCGGCAGGTGCGGATTTGGTGGTGGGCCATCATCCTCATGTGGTGCAGCCACTTGTTGCTGATGGAGACGGAGTAACAGCGTATAGTTTAGGGAATTTTGTGTTTGACCAGGAAACGGCCGTTACCCAACACGGTCTGGCGCTGCTGGCTTACTTTGATGAACAGGGCCTGCGGGCTGTGCAAGCGCTGCCGGTGCAGGCTGGACTGAAACCGCGCCTGCTGGCTTTAGCAGAAACAGAACCCTGGTTCTCCTCGCTGCTGCCTCCACCACCACGCACAGCATTTGCTTGTACCGATTCGGACTGCCAGCTTGTAGATGCGCCGCCAGCGGTGGGAAATGGCAAGTTTTACAGCGGACAGATTGATTTAACCGGTGATGGCAAACCGGAAACGATCAGGCGGGAGGGGGAGCGCATCACGATCTATGCAGCGGGCACGGCCGTTTGGCAGAGTCCCCCTGAGTGGCGTGTCGTCGACGTGGCCTTGGGGGATCCCAATGATGACGGCCGTTATGAAATCATGCTGGCGATTTGGCGCAAAGATGGTGCGGGTTATGAGCGCAGCCAACCTTACATAGTTGGCCATCGCGGCGGTGAGTATGGGTTAATGTGGGGTGGTCGTCCGGTGGTCGACCCCATTCAGGAATTGGCTTTGGCGGATGTGGATGGAGATGGTATTGAAGAGTTGGTGGTGATCATCGAACAGGCTGATGGCCTGGCGCAGTCTGTGGCCGTGTGGCAGTGGCAGGGCTGGTCGTTTAGCTTGCAGTGGCAAAGTACGCCGGGCTGGTATCAAGATTTGTTGGTACAAGAAGGAGTCGCACAACCGTTCATAAATGTGAGCAGCTTACCGGTTATGGACTAACCTGGATCACGCTTAAACCGTTTTTGTCGCCCCTGACTCAAAAAGTCAGGGGCTTTTCTAGAAAAGGCTGTCACAACTTTATCACAGGTCGGTCACAGCTTTTGTCATGCCTGGCTATTAAAATTATCAGAAACCTGTTCTTTGGCAAAGCTCTTAGGGGCGATATTGGGTAGTGAATAGGATCAAATATCATGAATGACACAATTATTGAAAGAGAAAGCCAGGTAAGGGAAATGTCATCTTTAGAAACGGCCGTTTGCCTGTTAACCCACACCAAAAAAGTTGAGGTACAACAGCGTCTACATTTGTATGCAGATTATTTGTGTCACTTACTCAACGGCCGTATCCGTCAAATCGAGCTGCTTCGACCCAACAGTGCTGATGGTTACTTTTACGATCAAAATTCGTTGATGAAACCTTGTGATTTGACCGTTTTTGGTGAGCCAGATCGCTCCTTGGTGAAGCGGTTGTTGGTCCGCTACGACAAGCCTCGGCTTGGTAACAATTTAAATACCTCTTTGTTGATTGCCCGTGAGCCGCGTCAACCCATCAAAAAAATATTATTGCTTATGCGTGCCGAAGAATCAGACGCTGCGGCTGTCGCGTGGGTTTGCCGCCTGGCCGCAAACCGGGATATGCAGGTAACTTGTTTGCCGGTTATTCCAGCCCAACCGGGACTGTATCGCTATGGCAAACCGCTGCAGCCGCATCAAACAATGGTATTGGCTGAAGGGACAAGCAGTGCCGAAAATCTGAATCGTTTTGTGCGTCAATTGGATCGTGAGCGTGTTAATTATGTCATGTGTTTGCAAGCGGGTGAACCACAGTCTCAAATCAAACAAGCTCTGGATGCTGCTGAATATGATTTGGTCATTATCGCGGCTGAGCCATACGGCCGTATGCAACGTTTTTTATTAGGCGAATTAGTCACACCGCTGCTGCACTGGCTAGATCGCCCGATACTCATCGCTAAACCACCAGGAGTCACCTAAGTATGGATGAATTTTCACCAGGCGAGTCTGTTTCAGAAACAGACCAGACGCTTGCACCTTTACCCACATCCTCTGGTATTGCTGCCAGGGTTTGGCGGCGCATTGCCTGGCGTAAAATCGGCATATTTGCACTGAGTATTTTTCTTTTTCTGTTAGCGATCACGCTTATGAAGGAAGGGGCCAAGGCGCTGACCCCGCTGGTGCGTGATGGCTTTAATATCACCAATCCGGCCAATAGTTTAGGGTTTGGTTGGCTATTTGCTTATGTTGTCATGAGCGGTTCTCCGGTGGCGGCGGCTGCCTTAACCTTTTTTGATGCTGGTGTTATCTCGCAGTTGAGCACTTTTACCATGATTACAGGCAGTCGGTTGGGTGCCAGCTTTATCGTTCTATTTATCGGTTTTATCTATGTCGTACGTGGACGCAACAAAGCTGCCAGTCTCAATATGGGACTGTTATCTTTAACCGTCACAGGCACAACTTATGTGGTTGCCTTGTTAGTGGGGTTGGTTTTATTGCAATCCGGCTTTTTGAACCAGGTACACTTGCAATCGGGAGCGCTGCTCAATTCATTGACAGACCTGATTTTTGATCCCATTGCGGCATTGTTTTTGACTTTCCTGCCCCGTTGGGCACTTTTCCTAGTGGGAATGGGTATCATCCTTGTCAGTTTTAGTCTGTTTGATAAATGTTTGCCGGAAATGGCAGTTAAAGAAAGCCATGTCGGCCATGTTTCACGCTTAGTTTATCGACCGGCAATTATGTTTTTGTTGGGTGCGGCCGTTACGATGGTTTCGATGTCGGTCAGTGTGTCGTTGAGCATTTTGGTACCTTTGAGCCAGCGCGGCTTTGTACGCCGCGAAAATGTGATTCCCTACATTATGGGTGCCAATATCACGACTTTTGTAGATACCCTGTTAGCGGCCGTTCTGTTAAATAATCCCCAGGCGTTTACGATTGTACTGGTTGAAATGTTGAGTATTGCACTGGTTTCCGTTGTTATTCTGGCGACGATTTATCGGCCGTATGAACGCGGTATCCTCGCATTTGTCGGTTGGCTCACTGACGATAACCGTCATCTGGCCTTTTTTATGGTGACGATCTTACTCGTTCCTATTTTATTGTTGTTAATTTGAGGTACATGATGCATATCCTGGTTGCAACAGGTGGTTCCACCCATTCACAAATTGCGTTACAGCAATGTTTTTCTCTCACCACATTTTGTGTAGTAGAGGCGACTATCTTATCGGTAATAGAACATGAAAATGACGAGCCAGAAGCGAATGCTGTTCTGTCCCAGGCGACTGCGCTTTTAGAAACGGCCGTTCGTTCTTTGAGCACAAAAATTCGTATTGGCTCCCCCCATGAGGAAATTGTTGCTGAAGCTGCCGCAGGAATATATGACTTGCTTATCTTGGGTGAAAAATCGCAGCACAGCTTGTTAACCCGTCTCATGAGCCCGACAGCTCAACGTGTCATTGCCCAAACAAGCTGTCCCGTTCTTTTGGCTAAACAAGATGCACAGGCTCTGAACCGAATCCTTTTATGTGAAAGCGGTGCGCTGGGGTCAAGTCTGGTAGACCGAATGGCAGTCCAATTGCCAGAGATATTGGAAGGTGCGCAAGACGTAACACTATTGCATGTTATGTCCCAAATCAGCGCTGCGCCCTGGGTTGATGGAGAAGATTTGCGAGCTGGGGCCAAGGATTTAATGGTTGCCCAATCACCAGAAGGTGAATGGTTGGCCCACGATATGGACGTTTTGCAGCAGGTTGAAGTTACAGCTACACCCAAAGTCAGACATGGGTTGGTCATTGAGGAAATATTGGCCGAGGCGTCAGACGGCCGTTATGACTTGATCGTAATTGGAGCCCATGCAAGTGAAGGGTGGCGGCGCTTTTTGCTCGAAGATGTCGCCGCCCAAATTGTGCTTAAAGCTCAACGGCCGGTTTTGATTATTCCATAGTGTTGCCGCCATCAAATAAGCAAATGCCGCATTCTGCAAATCCTTATCCTTGGCACGCACATTTTCCAGGTGCAACCGTGTGGTTTCATCCATCAACATGATCCCTTGCTTCTTCAAGTTTTTGGACATCAATTTTAACCATTTGCAGCATGGCATCCATCACCCGTTTTGCCTTCGCCGGGTCTTCATCACTCAACATCTCCATCAAAGCCGAAGGAATAATCTGCCATGAAACACCATATTTATCTTTAAGCCAGCCGCAGGCCTGTGCCTCGCCGCCGTGTACCAGCCTATCCCACAACCTGTCCACTTCTGCCTGCGAGTGACAATCCACAAAAAACGAGGTGGCTTCCGTAAAGGTGAAGCCATGGTCAAAGCTGCTGTCTATCGCCATAAACGCTTGCCCGTTCAGGGTAAAAGTCGCTAGTTTGACGGTTCCCGCAACACCCCCTTCTTCTCCTTCACCATAACGCTCAATATTGAGGATACGTGAGTCCACAAAGAGTGACATATACAAGTTAATGGCTTCTTCTGCTTTGCCGTGCTGTTCTCCCACAAACATCAAAAACGGCATAATTTTCTGCGAAGAACTGCCCAGATTTATCTGCCAGGACACACCATATTCATCTGCAACCCAGCCGAACTTTTCACTGAAAGGATAGGTATCCAGAGGCATGAGAACCTTGCCACCTTCAGCTAATTTTTGCCACAATTCATCAACTTCAACGGCCGTATCACAATTTACAAAAAACGAAACAGCAGGCGTAAAGTTAAATTCCGGTCCGCCATTTAGTGCCATGAATTCCTGGCCTTCAAGCTGAAACGTAGCCGTAAACAAATTGCCCTCTGGGTCACGATTGGTTTGAACCATTTTTGCATTATTGAAAATAGAAACGTAATAATTGATGGCTTCTTCAGCCTGATTATCAAACCATAAAAACGGGGTTATTTTTTGCATGATAGGTTCTCCTTAAAATTGTTTCGTGTTGGCGGAAAGCATAAAGTAGCGCAGCCATAACGAAATTTCACCACTGAGAACCCAGAAGTCAAAGAGTTTTCTCTCTGAATTCTCAGTGCGCTCTTTGGTGCAAAAATGTACGCACTACGCACTATCCTAACTATTCAAATATGTACTCGTCAGCGAATGTTTGGCATCCAGAAGCTGTCGGGGTGTGCCCTCGAACATTACTTTGCCACCTTTGCTGCCACCTTCCGGCCCCATATCAATAATCCAATCTGCATTTTTGATGACATTTAGATTATGCTCAATGACAATCACCGTATTACCAACATCCACCAGACGATGAATAACGCCCAATAGGTGGCCAATATCGGACATATGCAGCCCGGTTGTTGGCTCATCCATGATATAAATCGTGCCCTTTTTATGCAGTTCGCTGGCGAGTTTCACCCGTTGGCATTCACCACCAGAGAGGGTGCTCAACGGCTGGCCCAGTGTCAGATAATCTAACCCGACATCGTGCAGCGCTTGCAGCTTGTGGATGACTTTTTTGATGTCAAAATAGGCCAATGCCTGCTCTACCGTCATCGCCAAAACATCGGTGATCGATTTGCCGTTCAATTTGTAGGCCAACACCTCGTCTTTGAACCGTTTCCCCTCACAAATTTCACATGGTATTTTGATGCCGGTCAGCGGTCCCAGATCGGGGTATAACACGCCTAGTCCCTGGCAATTTTCACAAGCCCCCTTGGAATTAAAGCTAAACAGCGACGGGCTGACCTGGTTGGCTTTGGCAAACGCTTTGCGTACATCATTTAGAATGCCTGTGTAAGTGGCCGGGTTGGAGCGCGAGGAGGTGCCAACGGCCGTTTGGTCAATCAGAATCGCCTCGGGATAATGGCTCATAAATACCTGGTTAATAAGCGAGCTTTTGCCCGAACCGGCGACCCCTGTCACCACGGTTAGCACACCTTTGGGAATGTCTACGCTGATATTCCGCAAGTTGTTCACTTTAGCATTGGCGATGGGAAGTTTGCCCTTTGCCGTCCGAAAGGTTTCCTTCATCGGTAAGGTGTGCTTTATATGTTTGCCTGTGAGGGTATCTGCCTGTAGCAGATCGGTGTAGCTGCCTTCAAAGACAATGGTGCCGCCACCACTGCCCGCGAGTGGGCCAATATCTACCACATGATCGGCCACCTTAATTACATCCGGGTCGTGTTCGACCACAATCACGGTGTTGCCTTTGTCGCGTAATTTTTGCAGCAGGTCATTCATGCGGTGCACATCACGCGGGTGCAAGCCCACACTCGGTTCGTCAAAAATATACATCACATCCACCAAACTACTGCTGAGGTGTTTGACAATTTTTACGCGCTACGATTCACCGCCCGACAAGGTGTCGGTTTCGCGGTTGAGGCTGAGGTATTCGAGGCCTATATCAACCAGGTGCTGCAATTGTCGGCTTAATGTGGCGATCAGTGGTGTGGCAGCAGGCTCGTCAATAGCTTTAACAACATCAATCAACTCACTCACTTCCATCGCGGCAAGTTCAGCAATGTTACGGCCGTTAATCTGACAACCCAGCGCTGCTTGACTAAGACGTGCCCCTTTGCACAAATAGCAGGGGCCATCGGTAAGGAAAGGAGCCACCATTTTTTGGGTACGCTCTGGTCTCGTTTTCAAATCGCGAACGATGTACTTTTGGTTGAACTTCTCAACAATGCCGATGAAGGTGATATTGACAGTGTTGCCACCAAATTCTGTTTTCACCTTATACCCTTTGGTGTACAGCAGTTGTTCCATCTCTTCAGCACTGTAATCGGCCAGCTTTTTATCAGCATCAAACAAGCCTGTTTGGATTAAAATGTTCCAATCCCATTTACCGACGGCGTAATCGGGGAACAAAATCGCCCCTTCGTTGAGCGACTTGGACGTATCCAGAAACATCTCCATGTCCACACCAATTTTGCGGCCAATACCATTGCACTCGGGACACATGCCCTGCGGATCGTTGAACGAAAACAGGTTGGCCGTGCCCACATGCGGCTGCCCAATACGGGAATACAACAGGCGCAACACGGAGTAAATGTCCGTGATTGTGCCCAACGTTGAATGAGAGCCGCCGCCTAACCGTTTCTGGTCTACCACCACCGCCATACTCAGGTTTTCGATGGCATCCGCTTCAGGCTGGGCATAACGGGGCAAAAAGTTACGCACGAACAGGCTGAAATTTTCGTTAAGCTGGCGTTGCGCTTCGGTGGCGACGGTATCAAAGACAATAGACGATTTGCCAGAGCCAGAGACACCGGTAAAAATGGTTATTTTGCGCTTGGGAATACGCAGGGATACGTTTTTAAGATTGTTTTCGCGGGCGCCGCGAATCTCGATATATTCTTGAGGCATAACTATCCTTTTAGTCAGATGCTTTTTTCCATTCAGTTAGAATGGTAATCAACGCCAACTCTTTATTTTGGATATCCGGCATACTAGCGAAAGTGGCAACGGCCCTATCGTTGGTTGCCCATTTTAGCAACCCATCTGGGTCTTCAATAAGCCTTTCTGTGGGCATTGCCTTTGCTTTTGCGCCGCGATGAAAAACGATGTCAACAGCTTCTGGGTCATTCAGCTTAAACGTAAATCGATCCTCGCCATTGACGCAAAAACTGGGCGCATTCCATTTGATGTGCTCGGTTATTGCGGAATCAGAAGCTAGAATGATTTTTCGCAGGGCAATGATTTCATCTTTAAGCGGATGATCCGTTTCTTCAATAAATAGGGCTACTTCTTGTTCACCAGTTAGTTTTGTTTTCTTGCTCATAGTATTTCTGATGTTGATGACTCGTTTAGAGCAGTATCAACAGGCGAGTTCCAACCTCCGCCCCACGATTACCAACAATATATCCGTCCGTTATTGTGATACACATCATTTGCTTCGAGTAGAAAGTGCAATACCTGCCAGGATTTTTAATCCATTATGCCATGCCAGAGCACTCTGTTCTGGGTTTTCCAGTTCGCCTGATTCCGTGATCTGGATATGGGTTGAATCGTTACCTTCTGGTCGAAGTGTTATCTCAACAAAAGAACTGGGTTCGGGTTGCCAGCGAAACGCGAAATGCTTTGGGTGGATAATGGACTCAACAATCGCTTCAAATGTGCCGTGCTCATCCCAGTTTAGAGATATTAGCCCTCCAACCTGCAAGTCAATTTCTGCTCCGCCAAAAGCGTACCAAACCTTAAAATACTTTGCGGCTGTAACAAGGGTCCAGACGGTATCTGGCAATCCAGCTATCACGGTGCTTTCTATAATTTGCGTCATAACAATTGTTTCCTCCTGTTTTTTGCTAACTGATAGCACCAGTAAAACACGCCTGATTGAAACGGCCGTTTTCCCACAAGTTGCACTCCGTTAAGAGCGTTCTTTTTAGTCGTTTTTCGGCTGGTAATTGAGAACCACAATCCCACACTCAAATGACGTAGATTTTACTAATGTCAGATTTTGGGTCTGATCCAATTCTTTGAAAATGGCCATCCCCTTACCAATAGCAGCTGGATTGACGAATAAATAGAACTCATCAATCAAACCATGTTTAATGAGAGCCGAGACGAAAGTCGCACCGCCATAAACGATGATGTCTTTACCCTCTTGTTTTTTCAGCTTGTTGATTTCATCAACAAGCTCACCTTTTGCCAAAACGGCATTGTCCCATTCTGGTTGGTCAAGAGTCTTGGTAAAAACAACTCTTAACGTATTATTAAATTTGTCAGCGCCCTCTTGTTCAGGATTAGCCGCCCAATAGGGGATAAAACCCTGAGCCAGTTTTCGCCCAAGCACAATGCAATCAACAGGTTCTGTTATTTTTGCTACGTAACTTTTAAGATCGTTGTCCCAATCACGGCTCGTCCAGTCCATTTCACTATTGGGTCCGGCAATGTATCCGTCAACGGTCATTTGTACTTGAAGTTTTAATTTTCTCATGGTAATTCTCCTTTTGCTGTGAATAGATGTCTAGATCATAACGCAATGTCAAAAGGTTGTCTTGAACAAAAACGACAATTAGACAGCGTTGTTCTGCTGGAGGATTTGTCCAGGCGTCTGTCCCACAAAGCGTTTTAAAGAGCGAGTGAGATGAGGTTGGTCAGTATACCCCCCCTGGAAAATGGCATCGGCGATGGGGACACCTTTTTGCAAGATGCTGGCTGCTTGCTGAGCGCGTCCAATTTGCTCAAACGTGCCTCGGGTGAGACCGGTGGCACGTAGAAAACGACGTTGGACCGTACGTAAAGAGATGTCTAACGGCCGATTTGCTAATACGGCCTCTACCACTGTATCGAAAACAAGCATCCCCTCCCTTACGAGATGGTTAATAAAAACATCGGCGTTATCAAAGTTAGGTAGTTCCCAATTGGCACTGTGCAGCCAAAGGGCTCCATTGGCCGCTGTAGGCAAATTTACATCTTCGTTGACAAGCGCGTTCACAGGTAAATGGGGCATGAAGGTGCCATGCTTAAAAACAATGCCAAAAAACTCTGCACCTTTGTGGAATGGCGCGAGTTTGGCCTTCGTCTCTGGGCCGCGCAGGTTGATAGTGGTCTGGCCTTTATATCTGGTCACTACCATCTCCCAATGCGTTTCGGCCGTAGAGATGAAGGTCCCTGAACGTTCACTGTGCGTACGCCAAATTGATTCGATAAATAAGGAATCGGATGCTCTTGTTTCAAAGTTAAACTGTACGTTTCTGACTTCCA
>CAYGMR010000070.1:14231-15746 GCA_964350725.1 uncultured Ardenticatenaceae bacterium
CTGCTACCTAGTATTGTAATAGTTTGTTGTATGCATATTTTACTTGATGTTATTGGGGATTGAGCCTATTTTCGGCCCAAACCCAGATAATACTGCCGCGTTGGCTTATCGAATTTTTCAATTGCAAAGCGTAAGGTCACACGCGGCATCGTTGCGGCATGGCGATCCAAAAACTGCTTGAGACGCGCCTCATCATGCTTGCCAGCCTCACGCAGCCAACCGCCCACTGCTTTGTTAATCAGGTCATGCTCATCGTTGACCAAAATCTCCGCGATAGCGAACGTATCATCTAAATCATCCTGTCGGATAAAAAAGTAGGTGCTGGTAATCGCCGTCCGTCGTTCCCAGACATTCTCTGAGCGAGCAAGCTGATACAGACTATCGCGCGGTTTGTCATACAAATAGCCGCCCACAACATACGGCGCAGCGCGATCAACAAATCCCCAGTTATTCAGGCGGTCGTGGCGTCTCATGTATAAATCAAACAGGGCTTTGCGCCTTTCAGGCGGCGTCTTTTTGCGTCGCGCCTGAAAATCCATGATACTGACCGCCCCCATCCGCACTTCGTAGAAGTGACTATCCAGCAGCGCATCAATCTCGTTGAGCGGCATGTCAATAAACGTCTTTGCCAGATCAAACACCGCTTTGAAAGGGATGCCCAGCGATTCTGTTTCGCCGTCGTCGCCGCGAAACGCACCCATATTGCTGTCTTTGGAATCGGCCGATTGCATTTTCAACAAACGGGTGAGAAAGTGCGCCGCCGTTAGCTCATTGGCGTTGTTCATTTAGATAACTTTGAGATTTCGACCGCAGCAACGTATCCGTCAACGGTCATTTGTACCTGAAGTATTAATTTTCTCATGTGAATTTTCCTTTTGTGGGGCAGCGCTTGCGACTGTCAAATGTATCTATGACTTCTGCCGGAACCTGCATGCCAGTGGCATTCATGCCTTCTTTTTGGTGAACGGCCGTTGTAAATGTTGTTTTGATTATAATTCTCCAATTGCTTGATTTTGTCTGTTGCGCGGCAAAGAAAGGATTACTGTTGACTGGCAGCGTAGTTAATCATCCATTGGATGCCAAACTGGTCGGTCAACATGCCAAAGTAGTCACCCCAGGGTGCCTGAGCCATGGGCATGGTCGCCATGCCGCCAGCCACCAGCCCTTCATAGAATCTATCTGCATCTGCCTGACTGTCCACTTGGAGTGACAGGCTAAAATTGTCGCCAAACACGGCCGTACCCATTGCTTTCAGTGCATCACTGCCCATCAGTACCGTGCCAAGACCTATGGGGAGGGCGACGTGCATGATTTTTTCACCCTCGCTGTTGTCGATACCGTCTTCAGAATGGAAGGCGTTGAAGCGATTAAACATGGGGGGATCGCTGCCAAATATCGAGGCGTAGAAGTTAAATGCTTCTTCGCAGTTGCCATTGAATGTTAAATATGGGTTGATTGTTGTCATTTGATTCTCCTTGTTTTTAAAAACGAACTACAGATGAACACGGTTGAATG
>CAYGMR010000071.1:0-15729 GCA_964350725.1 uncultured Ardenticatenaceae bacterium
TGCTTAAAATTCGTGCAATTCGTGCAATTCGTGGCGAAAGAAGCCTATAAGAACGCGTATGTAAACGCTCTGTTCAATCTATGAGGTAACGTAATGAATTTGCAACAACAGGATATGGCAGGAAAAGTTTGTTTAGTAACCGGGGCGACCGCCGGAATCGGTGAAGCCACCGCACGCATATTGGCACGACATGGCGCGACTGTGGTTGGTATCGGCCGTAACCCGGCCAAAAACGAAAATTCAACCAAAATGATTCAAGCTGAGACAGGCAATACGGCCGTTGACTATCTGCTGGCTGATCTCTCTTCACAAAAAGATATTCGCGCTGTCGCCCACCAATTTCAAAGCAAATATGATCGACTGGATGTGTTGGTTAATAACGCGGGGGCAACTTTCGCGAAGCGCCAAGAAAGCATAGATGGCATTGAAATGACCTTTGCGCTCAATCATTTGGGCTATTTTCTGTTAACAAACTTGCTGCTTGATGTCTTAAATGCGAGTGCGCCAGCCCGTATAATCAACGTCTCTTCCAGTTTGCACAAATTAGGCAAAATCAAATTCGATGATATTCCTTTTAACAAAGGTTACTCGCGGGCGAGAGCCTATCAACGTTCAAAACTGGCGAATATTGTTTTCACCTATGAATTGGCGCGTCGTCTTAATAACCAGAAAGTGACGGTGAATGCAATGAACCCTGGATTGGTGGCGACAAATGTGGGCAACAGCGCTGGCGGTAGTGCGGAGAAAATGAAAGGGCTGGTCGATAAAATCGCGGGCATGACACCCGAAGAAGGGGCACGAACGATCATTTATATGGCGACCTCGCCTGAATTGGTTGGCGTGAGCGGCCGGTATTTTGTGAAGGAAAAATCGATTCCATCATCGAAAGCGTCTTATGATTTAGCATTGGGTAGTCAACTTTGGGCACTGAGTGAAACGCTCACCAGGCCGGACGATGAAAAACAGACATCATTCCCGGGTACGCAAATTTATGTCAATTAACAAGGCGCAACCGAAACCTGAGAAAAAAAGGCGTTGGCTGTGGGTGGCAACGGCCGTTATCCTGATTGGATTGTTATTAGTCGGAATCAACTGGGCGACATATGCCCGCCCCCCTTTGCCCGCAGCGGTGGCCGCCCTTGAGAGTAACGTTCTGGTCGAGGTAGCACAAGACCCGTGGCTCACATTTACGCCAGCACAAACTGTCCCCACGACGGGTTTTATATTTTATCCAGGCGGACGCATTGATCCACAGGGATATGCCCCGCTGATGCAAGCAATTGCCGCAGAAGGGTATCAAATCATTGTGCCTGAAATGCCGATCAACATGGCTGTATTTCAACCCAATATTGCAGATGAGATCATGGCTGCCTATCCAGAGATCGACCAATGGGCGATCGGCGGCCACTCTGTCGGCGGCACAATGGCGGCCCAATATACACACGAACATACAGAGTTGATAGATGGCCTCGTGATCTGGGCCTCTTACCCGGCTGACAACGCCGATCTTTCCGATTTTAACCTGCCGGTTGCCTTAATTTATGGCAGCCTTGATCCGCGGGTAAACGAAGACGCGGTAATGGCACGCCAACATCTTCTGCCGCCCGATACGGTTTACACGCAGATTGAAGGTGGCGACCATCATCAGTTTGGCGCTTATAAAATCGAACCCGAAGAACATTTTGCAACCATCGCTTCTGAAGATCAACAGCAGCAAATTGTCCAAGCAACCTTAGATCTGTTACAAAAAGCAGCAAATTCAAAGTAAGGAAAAGAACATGGAGAGGCACAAAGTGCAATGAACATATTATCGATTGGCATCATCATATTTATAGTGCTCGAAAGCCTGAACGTATTGACACTTTACTTTAATCCTGGTTCACGCATGGGCAATGGCTTAGGCGTTTTCAATGCGTGGGAGAAATCCAAGACGGATCCTGAAATGCACCAATTTGTGCGCTATCTGGTGTTTTGGGTGGCGGGGACAAAGCTGATTTTCATTGCCTTGCTGTTGGTTATCCTGCTAACGGCGGGGGAATCAACGCAGCTTTTGACGGTTATCGCCATGATTGCGTCTATCTCGTCCTTTTTCTGGCGTTTATATCCGATTATCAAATCAATGGATGCAGCAGGACAGATCACGCCGCCTGGCTATTCCAGAACGTTAGCGATTATGATTGCCGGGTTTATGGGGCTGTTTGCTGTCGCTTTGGCGGGGTCGCTTTTGATGGTGTAAAGAAACACAGCAAAAAAAGTGTTTACCAACATAAAAAAGGGGTAGATCGGCATCGGAAATGCAGCTGCGCCATACCAGGCAATTGACATTGATAGATAAGACGCCAGATGTGAATGATTTGTTATCTGTTATTAGTGTAGGCCAGACAGAACCGTTACACATCGGCCAAGCTGTACGGCCGTATTGTCCCCTTGGGCAATGCCCGTTTGGATAGTCACGTTACGGCGGGTGAAAAACATAGTTTGTAAGATTAAGGGAGGAGCGGGTGAGACAATTGGATGGTAATAGGGGCAGTAGTATGTTGTTTACAAAACAAATCTGACATTATTGCAAAATAATGAAATCCGTATATTGACAATGTCAGAATATTTGTGATATACTCTACTTAACTTATCAGTATGAGTGTTAAAAGAGGCTCAATTATGCCTGACGGAGATATTATTCACCCAACCTTAAATCGACGATTCCTAAATGTTTATGGACAAATATGTGAAGGGCATTGGGAATCGTCCATCCTGGGTTATAGATTGTTACACCCTCTAAAAAGACAGATTCAACATTATGGGAATGCACCAGTATCGTTAGGGAACAACATTGTTCCGATTCTGGAAGATGCGATTTCTAGCGTCGAAATAAGAGAGCGTTTTTCTTTTGCAGATAGCAGTCAACAAATAATGGATTTGAGTAAAAGTTCAGCTTTGTACGGTAAGCCTAGGGGAAAAGAACTCATGGTAGAGGCTGCAAAAAAGACTTTGGTTGAAATTCAACACAAGAAAACCTTGTCAAATGATGTTGAACACACCCTTTTTAGCAATTATGTTGATACAGTTTATAAAAAGGATTTTGAAGAAAAAATACAAGAAACCCCTGTACATCATAAAGATGCACATCATACTATTGTCAATGACATAATGGAGGATATTCGTCCATACGTAGATCGTGGACGTGACCAATTTGTCAACCAACTTGTAAAATATAAAGACGTTAAAAAGCTAAGAAGGCATCAAAGATTAAAGGAACCTCCACCCGCTATTAACGATGAGGCATGGTAACGGAGGACACTAGTGAACAATACCTTTGATTATCAGTTTATCTTTGATGACATTGTTGATGGTTACAGTAACGTTTGTCTGATTAAAGCTCTTCAATCTGAATCAATCAGTTTTGATATTTTCATTGATGACTCGCATATCCATTTACTGACTGGAAATCATTTGTCTTCAATCCAAGCAGATCTGTTAGATTTAGCAATTGCTATTCATTTTGCTGACAAATTGGCAATTCCTAAAAAAAACAGAAGCATTCAAATACAGTTATCATTACCGCTAAGACATCCAGATATTTTTATGCAAAACGAAAAACTCTTGCTTGATTTACTGTCTTGGTACACCAAGGACAATTGGTACTTTCAATTTCAATCTCGCAAATCCAAAACGCGAAAATCAGAACGTTGTAAGGGTCAATTGGTCTTGCCCCCTGCTTTAGAATCTGTTGAGTTTACTCTATGGAGTGGAGGTTTAGATTCGTTAGCTGGTTTGCAAACTAGATTATTGAACAGCAAAAGTGAAAACTTTGCTCTGGTTGGTACTGGTAGTAACAATATTATGCGAAAGACTCAGCAACGAGTTTTTCAAGCTTTAAGCTATTTGCCTCATGCTTCTGGCCGTTTACGTTTTTTGCATGTTCCAATTAACGCAAATTATGGTGCCCGTTACTTGCATAATCAAACCCATCGAGCCAGAGGAATCGTTTTTTTGCTTATTGGTGCAGTGTGTGCATTAAATGCTGGCTCCAGAAAACTACATATATATGAAACAGGAATTGGTGCAATTAATCTTCCATTACCTGGTGGTGTAGGAAGAGATCACTCAAAAGCGGTTCACCCAATTTCTCTTATCAAGATGGAACAATTTATATCCAGCGTGAATAAGGAACTGTTTTTGATCGAGAATCCGTTTGTGTTTTCTACTAAAGCCGAGATGTGCACCTCACTAAAAGAGTTCCCTCATTTAATATTTGAGACCATTTCTTGTGATCGGCTGCATCGGGAAAAATACATTCAATGTGGATTTTGTTCGTCATGTATTTTGCGGCGACAAGCTTTATTGGCAGCAGGTATAAAAGATCAGACCAAATATTTGATACCACATGGTAAAAAAACGCAGGAAAGGCACCTGTCATATTGGAAACTAATGAATCAGCAGGTAGTTGATTTGAACGATACCCTGAATTCCTCAGATCCACTTTTTCATCTAAGCATGTCTTATTCAAATGACTTGCCTGACATTATCAACTGCATGGCCAATAGAAATGATCAAAACATAAATGAAATAGAACAGGAAATAGTCAAGTTATACAGAACATACGTCCAGGAGTGGCAGAATTCAGCAATTTTTATACAAGATGATATGACCAATGATAGAAACCATGAGCAATATTTGGAGGATAAACGATGGCATCAAATGCAATTGATAAACTAGACCCGCGTGAATTGGGTCAGAATCTTAAACTTGCTCGTGAACAACGTGGATTTCGGCAAGAAGATGCTGCAAAAGTCATTGGGGTGGCCCGGACGACGATAACTGCTATTGAGCAAGGTAAACGGCGTATCAAAACTGATGAATTGATCAAGTTGGTCAAAGCATACGGCCGTTCAGTTAGTGATTTTATGCGCCCGCGTCCTACTGCCCGAGATTTTCGCGTACAGTTTCGAGGCCCTTCAGCGGGTTCACACATAACAGACGTGAAAATATCGCTTTCTCAAGATGAATTCCAGGAATTATGTCGAGACTATTTAGAGTTGGAAAACATTATGGATGCACCTTTGAACCATAATTATCCACCTCAATACCGAATAGAAGGATTGGGAGCCAATCAAGCTGCCGAGAGCATTGCCATTCGAGAACGCAATAGGCTGGGATTAGGCGATAGCCCTTTGCCAATTTTGCGCTCGATCTTTGAACAAGACGTAGGTTTGCGCGTTTTCTTTATGCAATTTGAGGATTCCCGATTTTCAGAAATGTACTACTATGATGAAGAATTAGGTGGCTGTTTGGCAGTAAATCAAAATCATCCGGAAGAAAGAAGACGCTGGTCACTGGCGCATGGGTACGCGCATTTCTTAGTTCATCGTTTTCAATCAGCCATATATTATGAAAGTAGTTACCAGCGAGAACAATTCGCTGATTTCTTTGCTAAGTATTTTTTGATGCCTACGAGTGGAATCACGAGACATTATCACAGTTTGATTCAATCAAAAGCGAAACCAACAATTGGAGATCTGTGTGTATTGGCAAACTACTATGGTGTTTCATTATCTGCACTTGTAAGAAGGCTTGAAGATTTAGGTGTTGCACCTGGTGGAACGTGGGAGAGACTGCGTGAACGCGGAATTAAGGTTCGTGAAGCTCAGCAACAACTAGGCCTTTCGCCAATTCCAGAACAGAGTCAGTTATTACCATTGCGATATCAATATTTGGCGGTTGAAGCATTTGAGCAACAAGAAATTAGTGAAGGATTACTAGCAAAATTTTTGAGAGTAGACCGTCTGGAAGTAAGGCGTATCATACAAGTCTTGTCTACGCACACAAGCGATGTTACTCAGGAAGAATTGATTGATTTTAATGTAAAGGAATTAGTCTAATCTGAGGAGAAACATTGTGAGTGTGAAGATTACGACTCATCATGATTATATTATTCTTGATGCTTGTGTTGTTATGAATTTGTATGCTTCCGGGCAAATGGAAGATATTTTGTCTGCCATATCTGAAACGGTTACTGTTGCAATCTATGTTGTAGAAATTGAGGCATTATCAATATATAAAAAGTCGAAAAGTGATGTGCTGAATGGAAAAGAACCTGTTCAACTACACGCCTTATTTGAAAAAGGCTTATTGATAGCTGTCGATTTAGAATCTGAAGCTGAAAAAGCATTCTTTTTGTCACTATCTGCACAGAGGTTAGATGATGGGGAAGCGATTACTATGGCAATTGCTAAACATCGAAATTGGGCAGTTGCTACTGACGATCGTCGCGCTATACGTATTTTTAATTCTCAATATAGTCAAATTCAAATTATTTCAACTCCAGAACTCATAAAACATTGGCAAGAAAGTAAAAAGCCAGAGTCGAATGTCCTTTATCAAACAATTGTTAGCATTGAAGAGAAGGCGAATTATTTGGTAGGAAAAAATCACACCCTTTATAAATGGTGGCAAAAGTGTAAAGTGTAACAGGCGTTAGGATGAAGGGGGGTAAATGGCCGTTTACCCCCCTCCTTCACCCCCCTTCAAAACACCCCGCAACGGCCGTTTCTCCCCAGCCTATTTGTGTACTCACTTCTGAACTAATTTGATTCGGTGTCATGTTTTAAGTATGACGAGAAGGCGTTGGAAAGCGCAAGGGCTCTTGTTCTTGACAGAATAGTTCGATTGCGTATAATACTGCGTTGAATTAACGCTGTGCGTGATAATTCTGTGCTTTTTAGCCGGTTTCAATTCACATGCAACATATTGAAAGGAACACAAAATGAGTAGAAAGAGTTGGCTGCAAGACAAAGATAAACGACGAAAGTGGATGCAGTTCATGCAGGAGTTCAATCCCCAAATCGATCCACAAACCATCCGTCTAATGGATGAGTTGGGCTATGTTTCGCGTGCCATCTACCATATGGGTGGGCAAAGCGTAGAAGACGCTGGGCTTTCTTATGCCCAATATCGTGTGCTCATGCATCTCTTCTTTGCCGAGCAGATGGGCGAACGCACCGAGTTAAATCCCTCTGAAATTAGTGAGCGACAGGGTGTTAGTCGCAACACGATGAGTTCCTTCATTCGCAATCTGGAGGATGAAGGCTTGGTGGAGCGTCGGTTGGACCCCAACGACCGGCGTCGCTTCAATATCAGCCTGACCACTGCGGGTCGTGATGTCGTCCGGCAGCATACTCGCCAACATCTGGAAACAATCGATCTTTTTTTTAGTGCGCTGTGCGGCGATGAAAAGCTTGAGTTGCTTAATTTGCTACAAAAACTGGCCGTGCGTGTAACGGCCGTGCGTGAGGCAGCTTGACCGCCCAGAGCCCAAAATCCAACAGGACACACGTTGGTAAAATCACGCTACACAAAGGAACAATACAAATATGTTACGAATAAGAAAATATCTGAAGCCCTACACGCTCATGCTGGTGGTCGTCATTATTTTGTTGTTTACCCAGGCGATGTTGGACCTGACTCTGCCTGATTATCTGGCGAAGATAGTCAACACCGGCGTGCAATTGGGTGGCATCGAAACGGCCGTTTCCGAGGCAGTGCGCCAGGAGCGCATGGAACATTTACTCCTCTTTATGAGTGATGAGGATGAAGATGTTGTCCGTGAGGCCTATACCCTCATCCAGACCGGTTCCACAGCGGCCGCCGACTATATTGAGACCTACCCCGTCCTGGCTGAAGAGTCGATCTATGTTCTCAACGACCTCAGCCAAGATGAAATCGACAAATTGAACGCGCCGCTGGCACGCTCCTGGGTGATCGTCTCCGGGATGGAGCAGGCCATGGCCAACCCCGAGGCGGCCGCGCAGATGTTTGGCGCAGGTGGCGAGTTTGACCCGTCGCTCATCCCGCCTGGCACAGACATCTTTGCCCTGATCGCCCGGCTGCCGGCTGCCCAGCTTGAGCAGATGGGTGATGCGGTCACTGAGCGCCTCGACGCGCTGGGTGAATCATTTGTTAACCAAACGGCCGTTGCTGGCGTAAAAGCAGAATATGAAGCATTGGGTGCAGATGTAGGTTCGTTGCAGACACGTTACATCCTGAACACCGGTGCGATCATGTTGGTCATTACCTTGTTGTCGGCACTCTGTACCATTGGCGTTGGCTATCTCGCCGCCAAGATCGCCGCTGGCAGCGGGCGCGACCTGCGCAGCGATGTTTTCAAGAAAGTTGAAAGCTTCTCAAGCGCTGAATTTGACCAATTCCCGACTGCCTCGCTGATCACACGCAATACCAACGACATCAATCAACTGCAGATGATGACCGCGATCACCGTGCGTCTCCTCTTTTATGCACCCATCCTGGGTATTGGCGGCATCATTCGTGCCATGAACACCGGGCCATCCATGTGGTGGACGATTGCCCTGGCCGTGCTCGTCTTGATCGGTGTGATCATTACCCTTATTTCCGTTGCTCTGCCCAGATTCCGCATCATGCAGAAACTGATCGATCGGCTCAACCTGGTCGCCCGCGAAAACCTCTCTGGCATGTTGGTTATCCGCGCGTTTAACATGCAATCTTTTGAAGAAGATCGTTTCGACAAGGCGAATGCTGAACTGGCCTCGAACACACTGTTTGTTGGCCGGCTGATGGCGGTTATGATGCCGGTCATGATGTTGATCCTGAATGTACTTTCAGTCACCATCATCTGGGTCGGTGCGCAGCAGGTATCGCTCGGCACGATGCAGGTCGGCGATATGATGGCCTTCTTGCAATATGCGATGCAAATTGTCTTCGCCTTCTTGATGATGTCGATGTTGTTCATCTTGCTGCCGCGCGCTTCCGTCTCGGCGGACCGCGTTGCAGATGTGTTGGAAACTGAGCCAATCATCCTGGATCCGGTTGATCCGGTACGTTTGAACGGCAATTTCCGTGGCAAAGTGGAGTTCCGCAACGTCTCTTTCCGTTATCCGGGAGCTGATGAAGATGTGCTCCATGGCATCAACTTTGCCGCCCAGCCTGGAGAGACGACAGCTTTCATCGGTTCCACTGGTTCTGGCAAATCCACTGTCGTCAACCTGATCCCGCGCTTCTACGATATTACTGATGGCGAGATATTGTTAGATGGCATTGACATCCGCACGGTGACACAGCATGATTTGCGTGAGCGGATTGGCTATATTCCGCAACGGGGTATTTTGTTCTCTGGCACGATAGCCAGCAACTTGCGTTATGCGGATGAGACTGCCAGCGACGATGATTTGTTAACGGCCGTTGCCACTGCACAGGCCGCCGAATTCGTAGAAAGCAAACCCGAAGGTCTAGACACAGAAATCTCACAGGGTGGTACAAACGTCTCTGGCGGGCAAAGGCAGCGCCTTTCCATCGCTCGCGCGCTGGTCAAGAAAGCACCCATCTACATCTTCGATGACACCTTCTCCGCGCTCGATTTCAAGACAGATGCTGCCTTACGCCGGGCGCTGCAAAACAGCACGGAACAAAGCACCAAACTAGTGGTTACGCAGCGCGTCGCCACCGTAAAGAATGCCGAGCAGATCATCGTACTCGATATGGGGCGCGTGGTCGGCAAAGGCACACACGAGGAATTGATGAAGAGTTGTGAAACGTACCAGGAAATTGCGCTGTCGCAGCTAAGCATGGAGGAACTACAATCATGATGATGCGCGGACGTGGACCCGGCCCTGGCGGCCCAATGGGCGGCGGGGATGAAAAAGCACACAATTTCAAAGGCACGATGAGCCAACTTGCTCAATATATGCATGGGTACAGGCTAAAGATAATCTTTGTCTTAATCTTTGCCGTGCTCTCTACTTTATTTAATATCATCGGCCCCAAGGTTCTAGGTAATGCCACAACGGCCGTTTTTAATGGCGCTATCGCCGAAATGTCTGGCACAGGCTCGATTGATTTTGCCTATATCGGGCAGATTTTGGGCATGATGCTCATTCTTTATCTGTTTTCGTCGCTTTTTGCCTATCTGATGGGTTACATCATGGCTGGCGTATCAACGGACATTACCTATCGCCTGCGAAAAGAAATATCCGAAAAGATAAACCGTATGCCGCTGAGCTACTTTGATAAAACGTCACAAGGCGAAGTGCTTTCGCGCATCACCAACGATGTGGACACTGTTAATCAGACACTCAGCCAAAGCCTGACACAGATTATCACGTCTGTCATCACCGTCGTCGGTGTGTTGATCATGATGCTTTCCATCAGTCCCTTGTTGACGTTGGCTTCGCTGGTTGTGATTCCAATAACCTTGGGTGTGGTCGGTTTCATCATCAAGCGCTCACAGGTTTACTTCCGTGAGCAGCAAGAATATCTGGGGCATGTGAATGGTCATGTCGAAGAGATGTTTGGTGGTCATCGCGTCATGAAAGCGTTCAATGGTGAAGAACACAGCATTGCCCAGTTTGAAGAATACAACAATACGCTGTATGGGGCGGGCTGGAAATCACAGTTCTACACGGGCTTGATGATGCCGATTATGAATTTCATCGGTAACCTGGGTTATGTCATCGTGGTTGTGGTGGGTAGTTACCTGGCTATCGGTGGCGCCATTACCGTTGGCGATATCCAGGCGTTTATCCAATATGTGCGCCAGTTTAATCAACCGCTGGCGCAGTTAGCCAATATTTCTAATATTTTGCAGCAGACTGCGGCGGCGGCAGAACGTGTCTTTGCGTTCCTGGCTGAAGCTGAGCAAGTACCGGAAGCAAAGCAGCCGGTAACCATTGAGGCCGCGCAGGGACATGTCGCGTTCCGCAACGTGCGCTTTGGTTACGATCCAGACGAACCGGTCATCAAGAACCTGTCGGCTGAGGCGCTGCCCGGTCAAAAGGTCGCCATTGTTGGCCCCACTGGCGCTGGCAAAACGACCATTGTCAAGCTGTTGATGCGTTTTTATGATGTCAACGCGGGGGCCATATTGATCGATGGTCATGACATTCGTGACTTGACACGCGCAGACCTGCGCCGTTCCTTCGGCATGGTTTTGCAGGATACCTGGTTGTACAATGCCTCGATTATGGAAAATATCCGGTACGGCCGTCCTGATGCAAGTGATGAGGAAGTGATTGCCGCCGCGAAGGCCGCCCATGTTGACCATTTTGTCTATACGCTGCCGGAAGGCTTCGCCATGGAAATCAATGAGGAAGTGAGCAACATTTCGCAGGGGCAGATGCAGTTGTTGACCATCGCCCGCGCCGTCCTGGCCGATCCCAAGATGCTCATTTTGGATGAGGCCACCAGTTCCGTTGATACGCGTACTGAAGTGCTCATTCAACGCGCCATGGATCGGCTGATGGAAGGACGCACGAGCTTTATCATCGCCCACCGCCTTTCGACCATCCGCAACGCCGATCTTATCCTGGTGATGCAAGATGGCGATATTGTGGAGCAGGGCCACCATGAAGAATTATTGGCCCGCGATGGTGTATATGCTGACCTGTACTACAGCCAGTTCGACCATTTCACAGAGGTGGAAGAAGATATGGATGTGACAGAAGCGGCTATGGCCGCAGCAGATTAGGATGAAATTTAGGGGGCAGCTGTTGTCGAGTATTTAAAACATGATGCGTAATGCGTGAGGATTATTTTTCACGCATTACGCATCAAACCATTGTCCAGAAAAAGAGGACAATGGTTTGGCTTCGGGATAGAAAACTAGATTTGCAGCAAGCGCATTCCGTTTAGGGCTTTTCCGACAGTCTTCTAAGTGCAATCAATAATGTTGTGTTGGTTAAAATGTGGTGCGGTCTGGAGACACGGCCTATTGCGTTTCACTTTCTATTATCTGAACATCATTCTCAACATTCAGAAAACAAAGCAGAAGCGTAGGCATCATTCCCATTAACTGCGCAACGGCCGTTCCATAACGCCTCACCTGCTCCCGATAATCCTTTGCATTTAACAGCTTCTGCAAATCTGCCGCACGCCGAACCCTGTCTGTCTTAAAATCTACCAGCGTCCAGCGGTCATCCCGCAGATAAAGCAGGTCAATGTAACCCGTCTCAGTGACACCATCACGCTGGTAACTATAGGGGACTTCGTGCAGTCGTTTTTCAGCGTTGGCTATCTCTTGGTACAACGCGTGTTGCTCAAAACGACGCAGGAGCCGCGCCGTTTCTACCTGGGCATGTTTAAGCTGACGCGCATCAGTCAGGCCATATGCGTGGGCGCGGGCAGCGACCCATTTATCAAAACCTGAGCCGGGAAAACGCCACAACGCCAATGCCTCATGGACCAACGAACCGATAAGCCAGGCGGGTGCTCCTGGCCGTTTTGCGGTGGGTACTATCTGCCAGACGTGGTCTGGGGGGCGGTCGCCAGTCGCTGTCCCCGCTTCTGCTGTCAACAATGATGCTTGTAAAGACGGCCGTTCTACTTCAACCTCAACCGTGACCGACACCCGTTCATCTGGCAGTGCCAGCAGCGGGACACTATTGGGTTCATATATTACCGTCCGTACGGCCGTTTCCGCCAGCATGCTCTCAAAGATGTGTTGTCCGTCTCCTTCTTCGTTATAACCAGACAAATCCACATCTGCCAGGCCAATGATGTCGGCCAACTGGCGCAGCCAGCTCTTGCTGGAGAGTTGTCCCTTTTGCGTGAGCGTCACGGTGCCGCTGATGAGCAACATCTGTTCAGCCCGTGTCAATGCCACATAGAGTAGTCGCGCCTTCTCTGCTTCTTCTTGTTGTTTAGCAAGCTCTGCCCCTAATTGGTAGCTGGCTGCCTGCCTATCATCTGTATCCTTTGTGGCAAGGAGCAAGCCGAGTTGGGGGTCAATCAACAAGCCGCTGACCCGGTTGCTGCCGCTGCCTGCGTCGCCTAAAACCACCACGGGGAATTCTAACCCTTTGGCCGCATGAATACTCATGATCTGTACCGCCCCACCCGCCGTGGCGCGTGCTTCCCCTTCGCGACTGCCGCTGTCACGCAGCGTTTGGGCGTACTCCAGAAAATCGGTGATGCTGATGAGTTCACTGCTATGGATGTCGGTCAGCAGTTTAGCCACGTTGCGCAGGGCACGTGGCTGGTCGATGCGCCGCAGAATGGCGCGGTAGTGGGTGCGGTCGAGAAATTGCTTGAAGATGTCGGCTGCTGGCATGCGTCCCGCTTGTTGATTGAGGTCGGTTATCAGGGAAACGGCCGTTGCCAACTTAGCTGCCTCTCCTGCATCGGCCAATGACAGCCCATCCTGAAGCATTGCCCACAAAGAGCCACCCGCCGGTCGCTGCGCCGCCAGATGGTAGAGCGATATATCCGATAGCCCACAAGCGGGTGAGCGCAGCAGCCCTACCAGAGCCAAATCATCATGGGGATCGGCGATGGCTTGCAGCCCGTTGAGTAAATCCCGAATTTCGGGTCGGTCGTAAAAGCCCTGACCGGCCACAGTCAGGTAAGGAATTCCGGCGGCGTCCAGGGCGTTTTCGTAATATTGAAAGGCGCTAGAGGCACGGCACAGAATCGCAACATCGCCGTAGTCTAGGTCGTGGACTTGCTGCAATTGGGTCAGCCGTAATGCTAGCGCGGCAGCGGCTGCCGGTAATGCGTCCGGCTTGTTCCCCACACCCAGGTGAACCTCTACAAAGGGGGGCGTCAGGCTGTGGGCGACCGCTTTGCCTCCCGGTTTAAGCGGGGCAAAGGGAGTCACCCACGGCGCCGCCTGTGGCTCAGCTTCGCCCAAGATGGGTTTAAGCAGATTGTTCATATCTGTCAGCAGCGCTGCGTGGGCACGGTAAGAAGTCGAGAGGTCAAGCAGATGACCACCAGCGGCGGCGATGCGTTCTTTTTCGGTGGCAAAGACAGTGACATCGGCTCCGCGAAAGCGGTAGATAGATTGTTTGGCATCGCCGACGATAAACAGCTTCCCCGCCTGCGGGCAGAGCAGCCGGATGAACTGGCGCTGCTGCTCGTTGGTATCCTGGAATTCATCGACGAGCAGCGCTTGAATCTGCCCCTGCCAGTAGGTGCGAATGGCGGGTTGAGTGGACAGCAGGTGACTGGAAAGCATTTCCAGATCATCGAAGTCCAGGGCATCTCGTTCTCCCTTTTTGGCCTGATAGATACGCTGCGCGTATTGGCAAAGGGTGTAAATGGCAGGCATAGCAGCGGCGATGGCTGCGTCCTGAATGTTGAGCTGTTGGTGGAGCGCCGATTGGGCCTGGTAGATGGTGCGTAACGTTTTCAAAGCGTCTTTGACAGCGGCCAACTGTTCTTTGCCATCCGGCCAATTTTTCTGGCTGCCACCGGTGAGCTTGATTTCGCCCAAGGCAAATAGATTACGCAGTTTAGTGGCCAGAGGGGTGTCTTCGTCGAAGTCGAAAGCGGCCAGCGCCTGATGGCGCTGGCTTTCCTGCTTATCTGCGGGATTGCTGGCTGCGTTGCGCTGCAAGACGCTGCTGGCAGCGACGACGGCGGGATCTGTTCGCAACCTGACCACTGCCTCAGCTTGTTGGGCGTGTAATTGGGTTTGCCAGGTGGTGTAAATGGTGTCGGCGGGAACTGTTTCGATCACTGTTTGCATGGCTTGCTGTTTTGACAGCAGAGTGGTGATGAGTTCTTGCAACGGCCGTTCTTTGAGCAATCCCAATAATGGCGTCATCTCGGGTTGGTTGACTGCCCATGCGAGAGAAGCTTCGACCGTTTCTTGCTTCAGCAGCGCTGCCTGGGTTTCATCCAGCACCGCAAAGCGCGGGTCGATACCCGCTTCGGCGGGATGTGCCCGCAGGATTTCAGCGCAGAGGTTGTGGATAGTGCCGATGCGGGCGGCATCCAGTTCATTGTAGATAGTTTGCCAGCGCTGCCCTTCGTCTGGAGCCAGATCGGTTGAGAGATAGCTGCCGATTTCCAGGCGGGCCCGGTTGCGCATTTCCCGCGCCGCTTTGCGCGTGAAGGTGACGGCGACGATGTGGCGCAGGGGCATGCCCGTGGCCAACAGGGCCAGATAACGGGCGACCAGGGTGCGGGTTTTGCCCGTGCCGGCGCCAGCGGTTACCGCTACGTCGCCGCCGTGGGCTAAGGTCGCGGCTAGTTGCGGCGGACTGAGGGTGAAACTTTCCAGAATAGGGGGTGTAGATGTTGTTATAGACATAGTTTGCGTGCGGATCCTACCAGCGCTTGGGGGCGTACTGCCAGCAAAACGTGGCGGCGGGACAATAGACAGGACAGCCGTTTTCTGGAGGTTGGGGTGTAAACTGGCCGCTGCGGATACGACCAACGGCATCCCAGGCATGGTTAACGGCCGTTTCCATTGCTCCTGCTACGCCTCCATCAGCTTTCTCCAATTGGAACGGGCTGGCTTCGGCTTGTTGGAAATGCCAGTAGAAACCGTTTGCCACCGGCCCCAATCCCAGCGTCTCTTGCGCCGCCAGGGCGTAGAGCGGCAGTTGCAGCTTCTTGCCTTGGGCAAACGCTTTGGCCGGAAACCCGTATTTGCCGCCCAGTTTGTAATCGATGAGGCGGATTTGACCGTCAGGGCGCTTGTCGATGCGGTCAATGAAGCCGTGCAGGCGCAAGCTGTCATCCCCGTCTTCAATAATAAGGGGATCTCCCTGAAAGCCGAAGGCAGCTTCGGCCTGTAGGAAGGCGTAGCTGTCATCGGTCAGGGCTATCACTGAACGGATCACATTCTCTAAAATTTCCTGGCGGGTCTGTGTCCACCAGCCCGTTTCGCGGAACCCTTGTGTGGCGGGAGCGGCATTCAGAATGGGGGTGGCGATGGTGGGGATGTGCTCGGAAACGGCCGCTTCCGCCAACGGG
>CAYGMR010000072.1:0-15712 GCA_964350725.1 uncultured Ardenticatenaceae bacterium
GGTTTTATTTAGCGCAATCATTTTTCTTGTTGTCAATGCCATGAGCGGCAACACGCAACTGTATAAGACGGTTGACGAATTTTATGGTGATCAAGCGCGTTTGACTGGGCGTGATTTGCGTGTAGCTGGTTGGGTGATTGGTGACTCGATTGAATATACACAAATTGATGCTAATAATTCACGCTTGGAGTTTGATATCGTTGATGATATCAACAATCCGGGGCAGCGTATGCATATCGTGGCTTTGAATGAGCCCATGCCTGACCTGTTACAAGATCGTGCACAAGCTTTGGTTGAGGGACGTGCTGAACCAAATGGCGATTTTATGGCCAATTCCGGTGGTTTGATGCTTAAATGTCCGACGAAATATGAGGAAATGGGCGCGGAACACCCGGGGGCATAATGCTGGCAAACTTTGGATTTTTTGCGCTGGTTATTGCTTTTGCAACGGCCGTTTATTCCGCATTCGCCGCCTGGTATGGTAGCCGCACCGACAACCCCGCCTGGGTAGAAAGTTCGCGTAATGCAGTTGTTGCCGTCTTTGTCCTGGTATTAACTGCTTGTCTCTTGCTCATTGTCGCCCTTGTGCAAGGTGACTTTTCGATTGAATATGTGTGGCGCGTCAGCAGCCGCGACATGCCAACCTACCTGAAAGTAACCGCTTTGTGGGGTGGGCAAGCCGGATCTCTGTTGTTCTGGAATCTCTTGCTGTCTGGCTTTACAGCTGCTGCCATGATGCGCAAATGGGATAAAGAACGCGATTTGATGCCCTATGCCATTATTGTTGCCGCTATCACCCAAATTTTCTTCCTGGGTATCACCGTTTTTGTCGAAAACCCCTTTAAAGTTTTGGCAATGGTTCCGCCCGATGGCAACGGACTTAATCCGCTGTTGCGTCATCCGGGCATGATCATACATCCCCCATTGCTGTATTTGGGCTTTGTGGGCTTTACCATTCCCTACACGTTTGCGATGGCCGCTTTGATGGCCAACAAGTTGGATGATCGTTGGATTCATACCACACGCCGTTGGACACTCGTCGCCTGGCTTTTCTTGAGCCTGGGTTTGATTTTAGGCGGACGTTGGGCCTATGATGTCTTAGGGTGGGGCGGTTATTGGGGCTGGGACCCCGTTGAAAACGCTTCGTTCATGCCCTGGCTGGCCGGCACCGCCTTCTTGCATTCTGTCATCATTCAAGAGAAACGGGACATGTTCAAAATGTGGAATATGTTCTTGGTTATCCTAACCTACAGCTTGGTGATTTTAGGCACATTCATCGTACGCAGTGGTGTCATTTCTTCGGTGCATTCTTTTGCACAGTCGGCAATTGGCCCGCTTTTCTTCGGCTTTATCGCCATCATGTTTATATTTTCAGCCTATTGGGTGACCAAACGACGTGGTGAGTTAGTATCTGAAAATCAGTTGGATTCGTTTTTATCACGCGAGGCAGCCTTCCTCTATAACAACTTCCTCATCTTGGCGATCCTCGCAGTTGTCTTCCTGTTTACCTATTATCCTATTTTATCCGAGCTATTTACAGGTGAAAAAGGGTTTGTGGGGCCACCCGTGTATGAACGTGCATTGGCACCCTTGTTTGCTATGCTGCTGCTTTTGATGGGTGTTGCACCCTTAACGATGTGGTATCGTACTAGTTTGAGGCGCCTAGAAATAGCCGTTATGTGGCCAGCTTTGGCGACAACCATCATTGTTGCTGGCATGTTTATTTTGGGTTTGCGCAGTTGGCCAGCCTTGTTAGGTGTCTGGATCGTCACGTTTTCCATGATTTTGACCCTTTTGGAGTTTTGGAAAGGCACGCGGGCACGTATGCGACGTGGCGAAAATCCGTGGACGGCGTTTACGAATCTGTTGGCGCGTAACCGGCGGCGGTATGGCGGTTACTGGATTCATATAGGCGTGTTGGTGATGGCTTTTGGCATCATTGGAGTCGAATTATACCAGCAGGAAACCCAAATACGGCTGCAATCTGGCGAGTCGGTGACATTGGGCAATTATGAGATGGTCTTTGACAGCGTTGAACGCTTTCCTGGTCCTGATGATCTAATAATTACCCAAGCGACGGTACAGGTTTTGCAAAATGGTAAAAACGTTGCCACCCTTAATCCACGCACTGAACTTTACACACGCACGGGCCAACCCATGACTATCCCCAAGGCGCGTTCTACGATTGCTGAAGATTTTTATATCTTGTTAGTTAATTGGGAACCGACTTCGGCTGACGCGGCTACCTTCCGCATTTATTTGAATCCCATGATCAATTGGATTTGGGCGGGTGCGGTAATCTTTGTGCTTGGTACCTTGATTGCTGCCTGGCCTGATCCAAAAGAGGAGAAGGTGGCTGTGGCTCAACCGCAGCGCTTGGCAACTGTAACCGATTAAAAGCGTAGGACTAGCTTGCAAACTTGTCTGACATAAATATATGACACGATTAAATTCACGAATCACGTATTACATTTTGTTTCTAATCATTCTTGGCTTGGGGGTGCTGTTTACCTTGCCACAAGCTGCTTTGGCTCAAGATGAGCCGGTGAGCGACGATGCGGTTAACGAGGTTGCCAAAGATATTTATTGCCCGGTGTGTGAGAATACGCCGCTAGATGTTTGTGCGACACAGGCTTGTGCTGATTGGCGTGAACTGATTCGCGAAAAATTGGGTGAAGGGCAAACGCAAGAGGAAATCTTCAACTATTTTGCACGTCAATATGGTGATGGCGTTTTAGCTAATCCACCCAGCCGTGGCGTAAACCTCCTTATTTTATGGGTTCTGCCAGTTGTCTTTATTTTGGTCGGCGCATTGATTTTTATGGCCTATATACGTAATTTGCGTACGACAGAGGCTGATGGCGCGATTGCTGCAACGGCCGTATCCGCTCCACTACCTGATTCTGTAACAGTAAACACAACTGCACCTAAACCGCAGACCCCAAATGATTACACTGCACGCGTCGAGGACGAATTACGGGGCAAAAGCGAGTAAACCTAATGACAGATACAATTCAAACCCCCTCTCAACCAGAGGAACTCCCACAAAGTGGTGATCGTAAGTCGGCTGGCCGTTTTCGTTTACCCGTCATACTCATGTGGGTTGGCATCATCAGCTTGCTGGCCTTGCTTGGTTGGGGATTAATGCGTACCAATGCAACCCGTCCCGAGGCGGGTCAACCCGCCCCTGATCTGAGTGTAGAATTCTTTAACGGCTATGAATGGGAAAACAAGCCTGCTGCCGATTTGCAAGATATGGCAGGTAAGGTGGTCGTGCTTAACTTTTGGGCGTCATGGTGTGTTGAATGTCGCCTTGAAGCGGAGCTCATCGAACAAACCTGGCGCCAATATGCCGCTGATGATGTTGTTTTCTTGGGTGTGGCTTACTCCGATGTGGAACCCAATTCGATTAAATATTTAAAAGAATTTGACATTACCTATCCCAATGCGCCTGATTTAGGCACAGACATTTCGGACGACTATGAAATTACAGGTGTGCCGGAAACCTTTTTCATTGATAAGAATGGTGAAATTGCGCATGTGCAAATTGGACCGCTGAATCCACAGGTGATGAACAGCGTCATCAATCAATTGTTAACAGAAGAAGGATAGGCAAAGTTTCCATGACCATCGGTTCGATTTTATTAGGGTTGGCTTTGCTGATTGTGGTTGTTTTGATTTTGGCACGGCCGTTAATTTTACACGGTCGTCAAGCATCAACAGACAAGCCGCTAAGCACACGCCAACAATTGTTAGTGCGCAAAGAAAGCTTGTTAAACCAGATTCGTGCGCTTGATTTTGACCATGATACAAAAAAGATTCCAGAAGATGTTTATACAAAACAGCGCGGCGTATTGGTAGCTGAAACCGCAGACGTATTGAAACAGTTGGATGAATTAGGCAGTGAAAACGAAGCGGTCTATGCTGAAATAGAAACGGCCGTTGCCCAACTACGCCAGCCTAATCACCAACCCGTTGCTGCCACAAATGGCAAAGCTCAATTTTGTAATAACTGTGGTCAACCTGTAGACCCTGGTGACAACTTTTGTACATCCTGTGGTCAGGACATGCGCAAGCAGCAGCCCGTCCTAGAAAATAGGTAACTACTAAGCCTCTGATCTTTCACCACAAAGAGCCGACGCGCACAAAGAAAATCCAGAGAAACTTTGTGTTCTTTGTGCCTTTGCGGTTTGTAGTGACGAGACGAAAACAGATAAAATTCCAAATATGATTCTATTTGAAAAATCAAAAGCGACCCGATTAATTGGGTTTGCTATGCTCAGTTTATTGATACTCTTGGCGCTTAGCAGCCCCATATCTGCACAAGAACCAATTCCCCAAGGTTCGCCCGATGCCAACAACGGCTTAGATGTTTTTGCCGATCGTTGTGCCAACTGCCATGGGCCAGCAGGACAAGGTGATGGCGAGATGGCAGGCCAGTTGGAACTGCCGCCACGCGATTTCACACAGCCAGATTTCCGCCAAACGGCCGTTCCTGCTGATATGTTTGCCACGATTACAAACGGCCGTTTAGAAGGTGGTATGCCCCCCTTTGGTCCTGTTAGCAGTAATGCGATTCCTGAAGCCGTGCGCTGGGATTTGGTAGCGGCCGTTTACAGTTTAGCCACGCCCGCGACAGCGCTTGAACAAGGGGAAGCAATTTATGCGCAAGAATGTGCTGCTTGCCATGGTGAAGATGGCACTGGGTCAGGGCCAGATGCAGCCGCACAAGAAACAGTTCCCACCGATTTGACCGATTTCGATTATTGGTACAACCGCAGCAACGAGCAGGTTTTTACGGCTTTGCAGGCTGAAACGATAGACAGCCATGACTATACACTCAGCGAAGATGAATTGTGGAATGTCGTTGATTACAGCCGCACATTTAGCTACGACTACACTAATCCCAATGCGCCCGTCGAACCGATTGAAATCGCTGTGATTGCTGGCAATGTCAGCAATGGTTCGACATGTGAAGTGTTTGAGGATTGAACGGCCGTATTGAGCGCGTTCACTCCTGAATTTGCCGAAGCTATGACCCTCACGACCACCGTGGGCACCGATGGCAGCTACAGTTTTAATTTGACCAATGTGCCGCCCGATTGGATTTATCTCACCACTGTCGAATATGGCGACCTCAACTTCAACAGCAATCCGGCCATGTTATCGCCTGATTCGCCCTTTTTGGAACTGCCTATTGTGGTGTTTGACACCACCAGTGACAGCGAGGTCGTCAGCATCGGTCAAATTCATATGATCATGGATATTCAAAACGATGCAGTTGTTGTGAGTGAAGTTTATATTTTTAATAATGCGGCAGATGGCGTGTATGTCGGCGCAAGTGGTGAAGCGAGCGACGGTACACTTGAATTGGTTTTGCCCGCAGGTGCCGAAAATGTGAACTTTGAACGGGGTTACGGTGCGTTGGACAATTTCTTCCCTGCGCCCGAATTTTTCCAAACCGAACGTGGCTGGGCCGATACAGTACCGCTGCGACCCGGCGAAGGTGCGATGAATTTGCTCGTAACCTATACTTTGCCATATGAAGACGGCATGACAATCGCCCATCCGATATTTTATGATGTAGCCAATGCGACTGTGGTTTTGTCGGATGTAGGTGTAGCACTTGAAGATAATGCCTGGATGCAGCAAGAGTCCACAGAGATGGGGGTTGCGGGCAATTTCTTGACGTATGAAAGACCGGGTTTGGTTGCTGGCGATGCTGTCAGTTTTACTTTGGCAGGAAAACCCGAACAGCGTGCAGGTGTTGATGCCAATGGCAACAGTGCCGTTGTGCGCGATGATGCGGTTGAATTGATCCTGGGTGGGTTGGCTTTATTGGTTGTGGTTGTGGCGGGGTTGTTTTTGGTGCGTTCTTGGACGGAAACGGCCGATTCTACAACACTTGATGCCGAAGACACTCAAATCTACCTGCAAGCCATCGCCAATCTCGACGATGCCTACGCTGCTGGACAAATCGACAGCGAAAAATATACGCAACAACGTGCAGAACTTTTAGCCGATTTAGCTGCTATCTGGCCTGCTTAACACAGCATCTCATCTAGTCAGATTTTTGCTGACTGGCTGACTAGCTGAACGCTGATTAGCTCTAAGACATGTTTAAATTCACAACACTCTATTATCGTGTAGACGATACACAAACATTAGAAACCTTTTTCTCGGAAACGCATTTGCAACTGGCCGAACAACTGCCGGGGCTGGTGAAAAGCGAAGTTAGCCGTATCGAAGGCAAACCAGGTGGCGAATCCCGTTTTCACATGGTTTATGCCCTCTATTTTGCCACCAGAGCCAGCTTTGAACGCTCAATGACCTCTGAGTCGGGCATAAAACTGATGCAAGCCTTAAAACCGTGGGCTGATGCACAATTGATCACCTGGTATTATGCTGATTCGTTCGAGGAAAAAGCTATCCGACGTAACAGCAGTTTAGACCTTGGATTTGATGAAACAGCTAAGTAGCTCACTGGATAATGCGGGCATGTAATTTGCTTAAAAATAAGCGCCGCATAAAACAAACGCTACCTTTTTGTGCCGATCCAAACAAAATTGCCTATAGGCTGTATGTCAGGTGAAAATTGTCGTAAGCCAGTGCCATCAAGACGAATTTGCCAAAGTTTTGGAGTGCCGTCCGCGTTTGACAAAAAAGCAATCATGGAACCATCTGGAGACCAAATTGGATTAATGCCAGCAGCTAAACGGCGCACTTCACCACTTTCCACGTTTTCGGCGTAAATTGCTGTGCCGTCAAACCGGCAGGTTTCCCAATCAGGTTGTGGTTGAAGTGCTCCTAAAAAACGGCCGTTGGCTGATGCTGACCCTAAAATTGGCAAGAAATCATATGCAATGGGTATTGGTATCGGAGCATCAATTTCTTCCCCTTGACTGTCTATAAGCAGTTCCATTAATTGACCATCCTGAGCAATGTAAACAATTGATCCAGATGCATCGGGAGGCAAGGTTGGGATAGGAAATGGCGTTACTGTTGGGCCGGGCCGGACAGTTGCTGTAGGACGCGGTGTAAAAGTTTGAAAAGGTGTGGGTTCGATTTCTATCCGCGTTGGTTCAGGTTCCTCAGTAGGAAATTCTTCTACAGTAGGTATTGGGCCAGGATAGCCTGATCCTATTTGTGTAACAGGTTCTGCTATGCTGGGCATACATGCTGCCAAAAATAGCAGCAGAAATAGTCCTATAAACATACAAGGCAATCGTAAACGGCACATAAGACCTCCTAATTCATGAATTGGAGATTACTGTTCAATGAATGCTTTAGTGATTTTGCAGGTTACCCCATAAAATTGGCCTTTATGCACGGAACTAATGACAGCATATCCTCCCCCCGAAGATATACACCAGTGACATTTATCATGTGTTTCGGGTGACTTTTGTTATATCTGCGTGCAAATTTCAATTTGAAAGCGGCTAGAACTTTACTCGTCGTTGGATTTGGCGGCCGGAATGAATGTTTGGTAAACAGGTACAAAGACCAGATTTTCGGCTGAGAATTCATCTCCCTGACGTCCACCAAGTACATAAATGCGTGTTTCGATATGGTTGACACCGACATGCGGCCAATTGCTGCCTGAATTTAATGTCGGTGTATTCACCACTTGCCAGGTTTGATTGTTGGGATTGTAAACTTCGCTGAATGGTACTGCTGCATCCGGCTGTGTGCCGCCACCGATAACATAGAGCTTGTTGAGTAAAACGGTGCCACCGGCCCCGGCACGTGGCATGAGCATGTCTGGACATTCTGCCCAGGTTTCTGCTGCTGGATCAAATAGTTGGCATGTCGCCAGGTCTGTTACACCATCTGTCCCACCTACCACAACGAGTTGATTAGATAGTTCGCCGCCGCTTGCAAAGGCACTGGCTGTGGGCATGGGTGGCAACGGCCGCCACGTATCGCTGCCCGGATCATACACATAAGCGGTATCCAGGTAATTTTCGCCATCCCAACCGCCAAATAAGTAGAGAAAAGCACCATCGGTGAGGGTCAAGCCGCCGGCGACAGGTTGTGGCAGCGCGGCAACTGTGCGCCACGCATCCTGTGAGGGGCTGTAGACTTCGACGACTGCTGTGGGGCTGCCATCTGTTAACCGGCCGCCTGGGACGTAGATTTCGCCATATAGTTCGGTTGCGGTGATGTCGGCAACGGCCGTTGGTTTTTCTGCCGCCTCTTGCCAATAGCCATTACGGCTGTCAAAACGTTGCACTGTGCCGTCGACACCGTCGGCCGTTTCACCCCCAATTTGGTACAGATCAAGCCCAACGGAAGCCACAGCCATGTTGGCGCGTCCTTGCGGCAGTGGCCGGCTAATCGACCAGCGTGTATCTCCAATGGGTTGTTCGTTAAATGGTTCGGGTGTGGGTGTGGCTTGCGGGGTTGTGATCACACGCAGGCCTAAAGCGACGATGATAATCACGCTGATGCCGAGCAAAGCGGCCAGACCGAGTATGCGCCAACTGCGTTGTGCATCGGAATCAGGTTCTGTAGCAGCCGGTGTGTTTTCTTGACGTACGGCCGTTTCTTCAGTGGCTGTTGAGATTTCTGGCGTGGGGGGTGGGGCAACGGCCGTTTCTCCCATTTGCCCCTCTAATTGAATATACCCTTGTTGAATGCCAGCCGTTGTCGCTTCTGTGCGTGATGAAACGCCTAACTTCGCATAGATGTTGCGCAAATGCACCTTGACGGTGTTTTGGCTAATCATCAGATCAGCAGCAATATCTTTGTTCGTCGCACCACCTGCTAGGCAGCGCAGTACGTCTAGTTCACGTTCGCTTAGGGGTTCACCAAGTTCGGCCATTGACGTGATTATAGCCAGCCAATGCGCAAGCGACGAACAAAATCAACAGTCAATTGGCAATTGTTAATGGTCAATTGTCAATTATTATTCGTAGGATCGATTTCGTCAGTTGGGACGATTGGGGGTTCGTCGCCCGTATCGGCTTCTTCAATAACTTCGGGAATAGCCGTTTCCTCTGGCAGTTCTTCTGGTTCTGGTGCGAATGATTCCGGTTCGACGACCGGATTGTAGATCAAAGAATTACAGACACGATTTTCAGGCAAAAGTGATTCTTCAAATTCCGCTTCTGTCAAACCGTCGGCATATTGGCCGAGGCCGAAATAGGCGGCCATCACATTGCAGGAGACCGGTGCCGCCCATGCTGACCCTTCGCCGCCATTAAAAATGAAGGTAGCTACAACGATTTCAGGGTCATCATAGGGTGCATAACCCACGTACCAGGGGTTGGTGGGCTGTATAGCGCGTTCCTCGAAACGACACCAGCCGCGTTCGATGGCGATATTGTCACAATATTCGGACGTTCCCGTTTTACCCGCCGAGGTAATGCCAAATTTGTCTGGCCAATCGACGTAGGTGGCACCAGTGTAGAATGTCTCACTATCAATATATGTATTGACAAGTTTCATGCCTTCAGCCACAACTTCTAAATATTCGCGGTCAACATCAACGGCCGTTACCACATCCGGTTGGTAAATGTAATTGCCATCAGCATCAAACTCAATCTTCATTGGCGGATTCTCAACAAGTGCGCCATTTTCATCCGTGACAATCACCATACCATCTTCATCCTGGTATGCTTTGAACGAAATATTGCCATCGTCATCAGTAAAGACGATATTGCCCTCTTCATCAGTCATGTGATGGATAACTGTTGGCCGATAGAGGAAGCCGCCGTTGGCGATGACCGCTCCCATTTGGGCCACTTGCAGGGGGGTGGCTGTCATAAAACCCTGACCAATGCCTAAATTATAATCATCACCAGTTGACCAGGGTTCACCTTGCGTGGCGCGTTTCCAGGCGCGTGTGGGCACATTGCCCTCGGCTTCAAGTGGTAGTTCGATGCCCTGCACGATGCCAAAACCAAATTGATTGGAGTAAGTTGCGAGCCGATCGACCCCCAGACCCTCAATTGATTCGCCGTCCTGGTCAAAGCCACCGTTGATTTTATAAAAATAGATGTCACACGAGTTTGCAATACCCTGGCGCATATCCATCACGCCGTGTCCATCTCGTTTCCAGCAGTAAAAGGTTTGATTACGACCGGGATCGTTGGGTGCAAAGCGGTTAGGAATGTCGATTTGTCCCGGTGCAGTTAAGAGTCGCTGTGGCGAAATCAACCCTTCTTGCATGGCCCCTGCAGCGGGCACAAGCTTGAAGGTTGAACCAGGTGGGTAGGTGCCGCTGATGGCGTGATTGACGAGCGGCGTGTAATCGTTTCGCGCCAGACGCAGATAATAATCGACAGGCACTTCTGTTTGGAAACGGTTATTGTCGAAGGTGGGAAAGTTGACCATGGCGAGCACTTCGCCCGTTTGAGGATTCAAGGCAATCGTGACAGCCTGTTCAATTTCGGGCAGTGTGCGTTCGCCCGTGACGTCATCGATACGCGGTGTATTCCGATTGGCTTCCATAAATTGTTCTAAAATATGGAAGGACTTCTTTTGTAAATCTAGATCCAGCGAGGAATGTAAATTGAGGCCAGCAATGGGTTCTTTTGACAAACCGACCTGGCGTACTTCACGGCCTGTCCAATCCTGCTCGATAATGCGCTCCCCTTTTTTACCGGCTAACTCCAGCTCCATTGACGCTTCTAACCCAGACCAACCCACACGATCGGCACGATCATAACCCAATACATCAATCCAGTTTTCATTGGGTATAGGCCCCATGTAGCCAATCAAATGTGAGGTGTATTCGCCGCTGGGATAATCACGCAGCGGTTCGGGCAGCACATGGACACCGGGCAGGAAGATGCTTTCCTGTTCGATGGTGTATGCCTGGGTGATGGGGATGCCAGAGGTGATCACAGCGGGTACAAATTGGGCGAAGCTGTTTTCGCGTACAATAGCGATGATGCTGTCGGGCAGTCGGGGGACAACCCCGGCTTCATCCAGCGTTTCTTCGACGGGTGCGCCATATATTTGGGCGAGACGCGAGTAGGTGCTAACGAGTTCGGGGTTGGCAGAGGCAATTAATTGTTGCTGGGCGACAGTGTTGGTGACAGGTACACCCGTTAACAGAGAAAGGCGTTCGTAAACGGCTTGTAGTTCGTCCTCATCATCGGGCAAAAAAGCCGGGGTAATGGTGACGTTGAAGCTGGGTTGGTTGAGTGCTAAGGGTTCGCCGTTGCGGTCGAAGATAACACCGCGTGGCGCAGACGTACGCAAGGTGGCGAATTGGTTGTCGGCGGCCTGCGCTGCGAGATCAGGGCCGCGTACTTGTTGGATCCACCAGACGCGGTAGAGCAACAGTACAAGAATAACCAGGATGACAACGCGTATAAAGGCAAGACGGCCGTTTACACCCACGTTTTCGCTGTCTTCTGCCTGTTCTGCTTCTACATCCTCAATTCTTTCCCATCCAATGCGGGACATGTTGCTTCTCCTAAGCTTAACTAAGCTATATTGAACTAGATAGTAGTGTTTGATGATGAGAATTACAACATTTTTTATGGGTTGCTAATTGTAAGTTGGGGTGAGGGCTATAACGAATTGGAATAGGAGTGGATAAAGTTGGGGATCAGGTGCGTTTACGATGACTACAGCGAATAGGGGAAGAAACGAATTTTTTCTCTGGCTAAATTCGTTCCTTCATTCATTTGATGTAGTCATTGGTTATCATAATTCAACTGGCTTCGGCCATAAAGTGCGGTTGATAACGAACATGGCCCAATAAAAAGGTAGAATTAAGAAAGCGTTCAGCAGGATTGTGGGGAGGAGAGAGGCAACGGCCGTAGCCCCCAGGTCATACCCAAATAATTGCAAAAATAAATAATAGAGGATTTGCTGGATGAGTGTACCCAACGCGGCCATCAACATGGGCATCACGACGCGGTTTTTGGGTAATGCATTGATGATGAAGCTGACCGTCGCAATCGAGATGGTATAGGTTAGTGCTAAACCGCCTGTGGGCGCGACTGTAAATAAGTCCATTGTCAGCCCGGCAATAAAGCCCCAAATCGCGCCTTCATTAGGTCCGCGCAGCAATCCCCACGCCAGCGCCAACAAAAAGGGGAGTTGGGGAACGATGCCAAAAATGGGAAACCGGGGCAGAACGGCCGTTTGCAGCACCGTCAAGAAAAGCATTAAGGGGATTGCCAGTAGGAATGTCGACCACATAAAAAGTAGGGTTACTCTGTTTGTTCCTCGAAAATGGTCGTATCTACCGCTTCAAAGTCGGTGATAACAAAGACAACTTCCAGAGAATCAAAATCAACAGCAGGCTGCACAACAGCACTTTGGAATAATTCGGCTTCACGTCGCTCCACATCAATGATACGGCCGATGACCAAATCTTGTGGATAACGACCACCCAAGCCAGATGTCATCACAACTTCGCCGACAGCAATCTGGTAACGCAAATCGATCCAATCGATATCGGCCGAGCCGCCGATGCCGCTGCCGCGTAAAATGCCCGTGGCGCGTGATGTGCCTAGGCGCACAGGCACGGCACTTGAACTGTCGATCAAGAGCACGATTTGAGCTGAATTTTGTGTGGTGCGGTAAACCTGGCCCACCAAACCACGGGCGCTTTCCACCGGCATGCCGACCCGGATGCCATCATCAGAGCCTTTATCGATGATGATGCTGCGTACTGCTTGATTGGTGTCGCGGCCAATCACAGAGGCAGTCAAGCGACTATATTCTGGCGCTTGGCGCGCACGATTAAACAGATCGAGCAGTAGTTGATACTCACCTTCGATTTCGCGCAGTTCTTCATTTTCACGTTCTAAAGAGTCGATTTGGGATTGTAGGATTGTGATTTCTTCACGAGCAGTATCTAAATCACGCGGGCCTTCTAGGGCATCGGCGACAACGTCTGTTTGGGCAGAACTCCAACCAGTAACGGCCGTTACTGGGTCACGAATCACATTGAGGGCCGTATCCATATTGCCAGTGCGATCCAAAATTGTGATCAGGATCGCTAAGCCAATCAGAACGCCTATAGTTGCCCACTGTATTTGCCTTGGTCTATCACCGGAATTCATGATTTGAGGGGGGGGAGGAGTAAGCAGTAAGGAGTAAGACTCCTTACTACATAATAACCTAATGATGTGTACTGCCACGATGCAAGCCGACCAACACACGTTCGTAATTGTCGAGGTCTTGCAAAACACGGCCAGCACCGCGTGCCACGCAGGTCATAGAATCTTCTGCGACCCAGACACGCATTTTGACCAAATCTTCTAGGCGATCTGCCAAGCCTTGGATTTGGGCGCCGCCACCTGCTAAACAAATGCCCACTTCCATCAAGTCAGCGACCAGTTCAGGCGGCGTTTCGTCGAGGGCATCTCTGACTGTATCGACGATGATACTCACAGAGGGGCCCATTGCCTCACGCAGTTCAATACTGCTGATTTCAACTGATTGCGGTAGACCGTTGATCAGATTACGGCCGCGCAAGGTCATTGTTTTTTCTTCGGGGAGGGGGAAGGCAGAGCCGATGCCAATTTTCACACGCTCTGCCATACGTTCACCAATCAATAAATTGTATTTATTGCGGGCATAGGAGATGATGTCCTCGTCCATTTCATCACCGGCCACACGAATTGAACGGCTGACGACAATGCCACCCATTGCAAACACGGCAACTTCGGTGGTCCCACCACCAATATCAACGATCATGCTGCCGCGTGATTCGATGATCGGCAGGCCGGCGCCAATAGCGGCGGCCATCGGTTCTTCAATCAAATAAGCTTCGCGTGCACCGGCCGAGATAGTGGCATCATACACAGCTCGTTTTTCGACTTCGGTGACACCGCTCGGCACCCCCACAACGACACGGGGCCGCGGGAAGGGCACAAGCATTTGTTCATGTGCCTTGTCGATGAAATATTTGAGCATTGCTTCGGTGATCTCGAATTCTGAGATAACGCCATCACGCAACGGCCGTATCGCTACAATATCGCTGGGTGTACGCCCAACCATTTCACGCGCTTCTGCGCCAATAGCTAACGGCCGTCTTGTGCGTTTATTAATCGCCACCCATGACGGTTCATTGATCACAATGCCCTTATCACGGATTGCAACCAATGTATTTGCAGTCCCTAGATCGATACCGATATCTAATGAAAATAACCCTAAAAGCCAGTCAAGTGGTCTAAACAAAGTTCTTCCTACATCCTATTTGATAGTGAGCAGAGATTATACCGTATGCCTTTTAACCTGCACACCAGACCAATTCTATCCTTATAATTGATTCTGAGAAAAAAGAAAAAGGGTGCTTGTCAAACAACCAGATGATTGTATGATTCGTATTGAAGACCCAGACTTGATAGGTTTTATGATCAATTTTCTCACATCCCACTCGTGGTAAAAACCTGTCAAGTCTAGAAATGAAAAAGGGGTATTGAATTATGGCTACACAAGCATTATTTGATGGATTAGTTTTCGATGAATATGAAAATCCCGTCATAACAGTAATTATTGGTGGTGAGGCACAATATGTCGTTGATGATGAAGGCTTTCACCGTCATATTGATGCAGAACAAATTGATCGCCAGGTGATGAGCGTTTTCTTGCAGCAGTTGGAAGACAATAAAGATATTGCAGTTGAACAAGCGATGTCTATGATGGGCAAGGATGATTTATTCACCAAAGCGGCGCTAGACGCCGAGATTCGCAATGTAGATATGGATAAAATTATTGCGCAAGGCATTCCACTACAAGCACGTAATATGTTGGGCATGCTTGGCTTCCGCATCCAGATTAATGTTCACGGTGAGGTAATTGCGATCGACCAACCCACTGTTCCTGACGATGGTGATTACTAAGATAGATAGCATCAAATTTTTTTACCACAGTGGACGCAGAGAAAAGTAAGCCTTATTAGATTTTTCTCTAAATCTTTGTGAGTTCCGTACCTTTTAGTTATTCCGAAGGGGGAATGATGGCCCAGCGGATGGCACTCTATATGCAGGATAAACATCCGATTCAATATGAAATCGAGATGGTTAAATATGCTGAAGAAAAAGGATTTTCTGAAATTTGGCAGGCGGATACACGTCTGGCACGTGACTGTGTGGTGATGATGAGTGCGTTTTTGGCCGAAACGAAGCGCATGCGTTTTGGATCGGGCGTTTTGCCGATTTGGACACGCAATCCGGCGGTTATTGCTGCCACTTGGAGCACGATGTGGGAGTTGGCTGGCAAAACGGCTGATGGTCAAAGTCGTGTCATGCTGGGTTTGGGTGCCTGGTGGGAGCCGATTGCTGCGCGGGTGGGGGTGGAACGCAAACGGCCGTTGCAAGCCATGCGCGAAAATGTAGAAGCGATCCGTCAACTGTTTACGATGCAAGAGGTCACTTATGAGGGCGAATTTGTGCATCTGGATCGCGTCAAGTTGGATGTCGCTTTTGGCGATTTGTCACCACGCGACATCCCCATCTACATTGGTGCCACTGGCCCCAAAATGTTAGAGATGACGGGTCAGATTTGTGATGGCGTTGTGCTCAATTATGTGGTTTCCACCGATTATATTCGCCGGGCAGTCGCGCTGGTTGAAAAAGGTGCGCAGTCGGTTGGCAAAACCATCGCAGATATTGACCGTCCTGAATTGTTGGTGTGTTCATTGTCTGACGACGACCCGGATGCGGCGATGCTGACGGGAAAAATGTTGGTCGCCTACTACCTGGGTACAGAACCGCACATCATGAAAGCCAGCAATGTA
>CAYGMR010000073.1:0-3429 GCA_964350725.1 uncultured Ardenticatenaceae bacterium
TTCTTTTGTCGGGTTGCAAGTAGCGCGATTTGGTAAATCGCAGCGGAACGATTTGTCAAATCGTTTTACAAACATCCGTCAAACTTTGTTTGATGGACTACTAGTGTGGATGCCAATCGTAGTTCAGGGCCGTGTTTCCGGCCGTGCCCGTTGTTCATCAACAAGAACTCCGCGCAGCCAAACAAAATTTGCCAGTTGAGTTAAACACAATCCATGTTTATAATAAATCATACATTGAAATCCGCTCCATAACCTAAACTGCACTAATTTTCAGCAAAAGGATGGTTCCCCATGAAGATCAAACGACTTGTTATCTTATTTTGTATCTCCCTCATCTCTTTGGGTTTGTTTTCTATCTCCCTGGTGCTAGCGCAAGACGCGCCCAACGCCACCTCAAACAGCGAAGCGGCAGCCGAAATTGAAAAAGCTAGCGCTGGCGAACAAATAGATTCTCCGCAAAGAGTGGTACGTGTTGGTACAGGCGATCCCGCCACCATGCCCCTCTTTGTGGGGGTTGATAACGTAGATGTGCCAACCTACCTCATCGACCCGACCACCAACATCTCTGACACCGCCTTCATCGGAGCTGAGGTGTGGGGTGCCGCTTTTGATGCCGAAAACGGCCGTGTGCTCTTCAATGACGGTGCTAGATTATATGAATGGCCGTTGGGTGGCGCAGTAAACCTGCTCGGTACCACGACAAATTCAACTGGTTCAACCATCGCCCTCGTCGGTCTGGCGCACTACAACGGCACCCTCTATGGCACACGCAATCTTAGCAATGAAGCCGTTTACGCCATCGACAGCACCACCTTGAGCGCAACGGTATATATTGATTATGTCGATGCTGATGCTGATTTTGGTGGCTTATCTGTCGATGCAGCCACGGGAGAGTTCTATGGCACAAACGATACGAGTGGCAATCTAGAACGGATTAACCTAGATGGCACGACCACCCGAATTGCACCTTACCCACCAGGAGAATCTGATATTGATGGTTTAGCCATTGGCGCCGGTAATGCGTATCTGATTACCGATGAACCTGGCAACTTTTATATTTTCAACCTGGAAACCATGACTTACACCGGTACCTTGGAAAATCCGTGGCCAAGCGCAGAACTTTTTGTCGGCGGGGCCTGGATCGACCTAGCACCAGACATTGAAATAGCTCCCACCAACCTCACCATATCACAAGCAACAAATATACAAATCAACCATACCTTGACGATTAGTAATGTTGGCAATGCCGCTTTAGAATGGAATATTTTTGATGGGAAGACTGCTTTGAACCACACATCCAGCACCTGCTCTGCGCTATCATCCTTGGATTGGCTGACTGCTGACCCCATGAGTGGGTCTGTGGTTCCGGATGCTGCCCAAGATGTAACGATGACAATAGATACAACGAACCTGTCGGCGGGACTATATACAGCGACATTATGTGTGGAAAGCAATGACCCCAACGATTTAGTCATTGAATTTCCTGTCGAGTTGACTGTCCCCTCAAATTATATTTATCTGCCTATTCTGTTTTATGAATAGGCAGGCGCCGGATCAGATTCGCATATTAGTTGCCGATGACCATACGCTGTTTAGGGAGGGTCTAAAAGCGTTGTTTGGCTCAATTATTGACACCGCTGTGGTCGGCGAAGCGTCAACTGGAACGGCCGTAGTGACTTTAGCGGAAAGCACACAACCTGATGTCGTCTTGATGGACATTCAAATGCCCGGCATCAACGGCATTGAAGCCACGCGGCAAATCGTACAGACCAGTCCGCATATTGGCGTGATCATGGTGACCATGTTTGAGGATGATGACTCGTTGTTTGCTGCCATGAAAGCCGGCGCACGTGGTTATGTGCTCAAAGGTGCCGATCAAGAAGAAATGCTGCGTGTTATCCGTGCTGTGGCTCGCGGTGAAGCGTTGTTTGGCCCGGCGATTGCCGCCCGTTTGCAAGCCTACTTCGCGGCACCTAAACCCGCTGCCATCGCAGAAGCTTTCCCCGATCTGACAGAACGTGAGCGCGAGGTCTTGACCTTGTTGGCACAAGGGTCAAACAACCAGGAGATAGCGCGTAAGTTGTTCATCAGCCCCAAAACAGTGCGCAATCATTGTTCGAATATATATAACAAGTTACAGGTAGTGGATCGTGCCCAAGCGATTATTCAAGCACGCAATGCGGGAATGGGATAAATGAAAACGGCCATATTCTTTTGAATACGGCCGTTTTCCTGCAAAAACTCCAAAACCAATACAATTAACGTCGGCGGCTGCGTGCCTGCATCCCATTGGGGACGGGGCGATTGCTGCGCGGCGTTGGCGGGCCATTACGAATGCGGGAAGGGGGTGCAGCTGCCATGGGGGCTGGTACGCGCGTTGTTGGACCATTATTTTGGCGCTGTGGGGAATTTTTCGGTTGTGCCTTGTGGGGCACCAGGCGTACACCGGCTGGTTGGGCGGGGCGTGTTTGGGTGTTGTGGCTGCGACGCTGGTCAGATAAATCAAATAAATGTTCACCTGCCACCGAAAACGCGCCAATAAATAAAATGCGCGTTAACCAGACCAAAATTGCCACAAACAAAGGTACAGCCTTCAGCAACTGCCCTCGGCTCAAAACTTCATTGCCAAAATCGTGCGATAGCAGGGTCAAGTTAACTGCCCACCAGGTCATAATCGCATTCATCGTTGCCCCCAGCAGCCAGGCACCCATCAGATACCAAACGAACTTTGGCTCATCACTACCACGTTCGGGGGTAAACAAACGAGATAAACCCGCGAAATCAATCGCACAAAAAGCAAATGCTAAAATCGCTGCCCAGGTAAAACGCCAAAATTGACGATCCCCAAGCAAACTTTCTAAAGCATAGCGCGTTGTATCAAAATTAAAAATCTCAAAAGCCAAAAGAGCGATCAACAAGACCACCCCGATTACAATTTTGCGAGGAATGGCGAGCGTTGCGTTAGAGCCTCCTAGTTGTCTGAAGGAATCACGCAGGTGCCCGTGGCCTTTCCCCGTCTGCAAATAATTTGCCATTTCAGCCTCTCCTCACCGCAAACGGAACGCGGTATTCGGAACCCTTTCCCGACTCCCAATAAAAAAGAGGAAGAGCTGATGAGCTGCAGCCTTATCAAAAGCTGCATACACTCACCAGCTCCAAAAAGGGGGGAGGGAAGGAGGGAAGAGGGTTCGTATATCTGCAAGTATATTAGCACATATGTTCTAGTGTGTCAACAGGAATTAGAACGAATTAGAACAAATAGGGATTTTGGGTTAAAACTGTGGGTATGGTTTATTTAAGCACAGGTATCTTTACGAGGTTCCAACTTATAGCCACGATTTGGATGCGCGTGCTTGACGGCTCAAATCTTAAATCATGGCTATTTTTTGTTGGTCACAAAGATTGAAGGTTAATGGTCGTCAGGGACGA
>CAYGMR010000073.1:3439-15665 GCA_964350725.1 uncultured Ardenticatenaceae bacterium
TCAACTTTTACCAAAAGTTGAACTTCTACACCCCAAAATATTGAGATGATACATTTTGGGGATTAAAATCCTGGAAATGCCTGGCTATTTTATGGTGGTTACAATGGGTTGAGGTTAATTGTCGTCAGGGACGAGGGAATAGTCGTAAGGTTCGACGCCAGGGCCATAGTGGAACACATTGGGATAGGGGATGTAGTTACTGACAACGGTTTCATCAATGATCAAGTCACCGTCGGCATTGTAAACTTCACGATCCACATAGACATCAGCACCAATTGTGGCCCAGTCGATTTGCACAACGGTACCCGGTTCTAAATCGGGGTCAAACTCCCAGACATCATCCTCAGGAGCGGGGGTTTCATTGGTAAAGAGCGGTTCAGTTTTAATCACTTCGCGCCCCATATCGGTGCTGTAAAACTTGAATGTCAGGGCTTCAAATTCTTCATTGTAATAGTTTTCAATCAGCAGGTGGTGGGGTGTGTTGTTGATGAATTTCGTATCTACAATCGGGGAATAGACGGTTGCATCCATGCCTGGCCCTTGGCCATCGTTGTAATAACCCAACATATAGCCATGTGCCCAACGCTCGGTGATCGGGAATCCGCCCAAAAAGGCGGCTTGATACAGTGTGGTGCTAACCTGACAAACACCACCGCCAATGCCTTTAATTGTACGGCCGCCTACAATGATCAACCCTTCTTCATAGCCATCAGATTCGCTGATGCTGCCTAAATATTTGTTGAAGGAAAACTCTTCGCCTGGGGCAACGACGATGCCAAAGAAATTGGCGGCAGAACGCGCAATATTGTGCTTACGGGCATCGGTAGAGCCATAAAACCAGGTGGTGGTAGAGGTGATGAGTTCGGTAATGCCAAGTTCGGCGGCTGTGGCGTTGTTGTGGACGGTGGGCACAATTTCCGTGAGCATGAAGGGCACAGCACGATTGGCTGTTCCGACTTGTGCCAAGAATTGGTCAAGTGTTGCGTCTATGTCGAGCGCACGGCCGTTTATATGTGCCGCCACCAAAACCAATTCCTCCGTATCATCATCGAAGTAAAAACGAGCATTGGCCGGTTCGCGATACAGTTCATCTTCATACTGGCGCAGCCAGTGACGTACAGCGTTTTCATCAACGATGACATTTTGGCTGCTGCCGTTGGTTGCGGCATCAACACGCAGCCAACTGGCTAATGTTTCTTGGGGCAGGGTGATGCTGCCAATATCCGCATCATCGAGCGGTTCAGCCAGGTAAAAAGTCATGGGACCAGCGAGGATATTCTGGATTTCGGCAGTCACGGCCGTATCGTCAAACAATACCGGTTCTGTCTCATGAATGAGCAGCTCAATTTCTGCGTTTTGGAAATTTAGTAATAATGGCTGTAAACGTACGTCTAAATCGGCCGTATCTAATTCGCGACCCGCTTCACCAGGCAAAAATCCGACCTGCCCATCACTGTAGCTTAGCGTGGCATCCGTGGCGGGTTGGTTGATTCTAGCTGCTAAATCACGCAGCGCGGCCTCATATTGGCCTGTGTCCATGAGCAGCGTGGGATTGAGGGAACGGCCGTAGTAATAACTGCCAAATACCTCTTGCAAACGACCTGCAGGACTGCCCGAGCGCCCGATATTCAAGGCATCTTGTATCGTCTCCTCTAGCTCAACCGTCAGTCCCAAATCAGCAGGGGCATAGGACCATTCGGTTCCACTGTTCGCATCCTGCAAGGTGATGACACCATTTTGCACATAAGGAAAAGCGGCAGTTAGCGCAGTTTCGGCTTCTGCGGCTGTCATCCGACTTAAATCAATATCGCCAACTGACACGCCCGTGTAGATCAAGCCAGCATGGTCCGCCTGGTAACGCGAAACAGCATAAGCCAGGATCAGCACCAGAACCGCGAATGTTACCAATGGCGGCAGTAGTAGATAGCCGATTTTACGGCTCCAGCCTGCGTTAAGTGTTTGTTCTTGCGAAACAGAAGTGTGCATAAATAGTTTTACCTGCCAGCAAGCGTTATGCTTGCTCGAACATAGGATTATAGCCACAGCGCGATCGCGTTGCGAATAGGCTCATGCTGAATTCAGGCAAGTTTAGGGGGTAATGGGTGCAAAAACTGTGGGCAAGCTCACAATTTTATCATAACAGAAGGGCCAGATTTCAATGATCTTGCCACAGATTCCCACAGATTAAACTTAAAATCCGTGGGAATCTGTGCAATTCCGTGGCAAAAAATTAGATGAGGGGTGTGCATATAGAAGTAAAAAACACCGCCTGCTGAGCTATGTCATACCTGCGCAGGCAGGTATCCAAACGTGTGGATTCCCGCCTGCGCGGGAATGACACTCGAGTAGATGCGGGTGCACACCCCTCAATTAGCTCTACTGAGATTCGAATAGATCCTTGTGGTGTACCAGGCTCGATGCTGAAATCAAATTCGCCCACGTAGTTAGAGCGTGCAGCTAAGGCGCCGCAATTATTTTTAGCAATGACCATATAGAAATAATTGTTAGCAGGATCGCCCACTTTACCTGTATCGGTGTAACTCGTAACGGCCGTTGTCGTCACCAAAACCGCCCGGGAATTCATGTAAGGATCATTGACACTGCGCATAACATTGTACACATCAGCATTTGTAGCAGACCAGCTTAAGTCTACATCAGAGCCGTTACCATTTGCACCGGCACCCAAGTCTGTCACGGCGTCCGGGGCTGAACAACTATCAGCTTCAATTGTGAAATCGCTGTTTGAAATATCAAAGAAGATGTTTGTGGCACAGGCAACCTTTACACGTGCGGAAGTGGTGGGCACGTTGGGTACGGTCACTGTTTGGCTGCCATCGTTGTTGACACCCGTCGCCAATGTCAGTGGATAGGTATAACCCCCATCTGTGGAGAGGGTAATATCGACAGCGGCGCAGCTAACCGGCGCTGCGCTGGTATTGGCGACATCCCAGGTGACGGTTTCTGATGCGCCCCCCGTCCAGGTAACGGCCGTATTCGGCGCAGTCACCAAAAAAGGACCCGCAGCGGCCGTTGCACTAAACGCGATTTGATCATGGTCTACACCGCCACCCAAGGCGCGATTGTCACGCACCGTCAAGCGGAAAGTTAAACTACGGCCGTAACTGGGTAATAATTCGCCCAGCGTATGCGTGTTATTGACAATATCTGAGATTTGGGGGAAGGTGCGCGACGGGCTGGTTTGGGCCGTGAACGAGCGGAAGATAGGGGCATTGTTCACGGGGCTGTCCGGGTGTCCGGCCGGTCCTAAATCAAACTCTTCCCAATTATACGTCAGCAGATCGCCGCCATCCTGGTCAGTTGCCGAGCCGGTTAACGTAAATGGCGTGTTTATGGGGATGGTCACACCATTGGCACCCTCCGCATTGGCGTTGGGGACAGGCGCATGATTGCCCGTGTTGGTGACTGCTGCACATGAACTGCCCCCGCCAGCAGTCGTATGCGCGACCATTTCATCAAAACTGAGTGTGTGGAAATAAGCATCACTGTTGGACTGCATGTTCTGACCGCTGCAAATACCAGCATACGCTTGAATAGTCGAGCCGCTGCCGGGTTCATATGCTGTGGAGCCATTGCGATTGCCACCGGTACAGCTGCCCGAGTTGCCGTTAAACGTATGGTTGCCACCAAACTGGTGTCCCAACTCATGTGCGACATAATCCACATAAAACGGATCGCCAATCGGATTGGATAGCCCCGTCTCGCCACGCGCCTTTGAAGAATTGCTGCAGATTACGCCTAGAGCCGCTAACCCACCGCCGCCAGTGGAAAAAACATGTCCCACGTCATAGTTGGCGCTGCCGATGACAGCATCCAGGTTGGCCTGATTTTGCGACAGCAATGCGGACGGGCTGCCATTGGTATAGGGGTCTGTGGCGGAATTTGTGTAGATAATCAGATTGTTATTGGCCACAAGCTGCAAGCGCACGGCAATTTCTACTTCGTAAATGCCGGTGACACGATTGATGGCCGTGACAACGGCGGCTTGACCCAGCGCCACTGTGCCACCATGATAAGTTGTATATTCGCCAGTGGCTGCGACCGCCAAACGGTAGGTACGCAGCTGTGCCCCTGAAGGGCCAACAACACCAGCCGCGATCAAAGCGGCCGTTTCCTGCGCACGTAATCCGCCAGGGTCTAATGGTGGATATTGTATGCCGGTGCGATCCGAGAGGAAATCTTTTTTGAAGTAGCTGATGTAGGTGGTTGTATTGCCGCGTGCATACGGATCAATATAGACATCACCCTGGCTGGAAAGGATCATGGCGTGGAAACCTTGCGGCGTCCAATCCAAGCGCACGCTGGCACTGGCATCATCGAGCCCTTGCCCGGCATAGGTTTTGATTTCCGGGAATTTTGCGGCCAGTGCAGGTTCCATGATGGGGGATTCAACGATTTGGAAACGGCCGTATTCGCCATCAGGCAAAGGCAAACTCAAAACGATTGGGTTGCTCTGTGCGGCCGCGCTGCCTTCCAAGGGTGCTTGTGCCAGCAATGTCTGTAATTTGCCAGTGTCTAGACCTGCTGTGCGATATGCCTGCGGGACAATGAGTCGTTCTGCCGCTGAACCCATGTTGGCTTCGTTTACGGCATACCAAAGCCCGTCATCCACTTGATTTTCAGGCGTAGGTGAATTTTTTGCGGCAGCGCCGCCAGAAAACAGACTGATTGCAACTATACAAACAAGTAATACGAAAATGAAATGCCAATGAACATGCGCTTGGCCCAATTTGTTTTGATCTTTTTGTGATGACACGAATCGTTTCTCCTTATTGCTCCGTTAGCTGAAAATCCAGCTGCTGCGGAATTGTATCATATGGGGTTGTGGTGTGCCTTGAATAAAAAACGGCCGTTACTGAGGAGTAACGGCCGTTGCCAAGATTATTTTTGTGGGTTACCTCAAAACACTTAGGGTTTGCCCGTTTTAACTTTGGACATTGGTAAACGGGCAAACCTTCGCGGATTCGTTTTTTATCAAAATTTATTTGTAAACGAATCCTTACGGCGTGCCGGGGACAAGCTCAAAGTCGAACTCGCCCACACGATTGGACGGGTCTGAGGGAATGCCAGTACCGCCTTGCTCAACACCTGGAGGGGCACAGTCATTTACACTTACGCTAACATAGCCATAATTATTGTCCACATCGCCAATAATATTCGGGTCTGTATCAGTATAAGCTGTCCCATTTATGGAAGTTATTAGCGTACCTACGCTGGGGGCAAAGTAGAAATCATTGGACTTGCGGTAGATTTCGTAATAATCTGCACCGGTGTCTGACCAGGTCAGGTCAATATCAGCTCCATTCGCATTCAAAGTGGCGCCGAGATCGGTAACGGCCGTTGGTGCAGAGCAGCCACATCCGGGAATTTTGAAAGACCCAATGCGGGTTTTCCAGCCGCTGCTGGATGTAGACGAGTAATATTCGCTGGTGAACCAAAATGTGCATTCATCAACAGGGTCAACAGTCAGGGCACTATAATCACCCCAACGATTGTTGCCAGTTTGCGAGCCGCCACCATTGATTAAGGTGGCTTCGCTTTGCATTGTGCCTAAGGGATCACTGCTCAGTCGAGTGGCGTAGCGTATAGCTGGATACATACTGCTGCTGGAGACACTGTAGGCAAGCGCCATATTGCCTGCCTGATCTAACGCAGCACTGCCGAGCCAATAATGGTTATTGTCAGGGGCGTGCGTGCCTTCCTGGTACAATGTCCAGTTTGCGCCCGTTTTGTGCAGTTCAAACCAGCGAATGCCGGCACGGTCACTGCCGACGTCAACAGTGAAGTTGCTGACAAGCGTTTCATGCGTGCCAAAATTGCGATATTGCAGCCGGAACATAGGCCATTCCGAGATGGCATCTAACTTCCGTGTGGTTCCGTTTTGCGGGATACAGTTAAAGTTGAAGAAACCACATACTGAATAAGTAAAGGCCGAAATCGGTATTGTGTTTGCGAGGGTGAAGGTACTGTTACCAGGCGTAACCCAATCAACGTCAAAGGCAAAAACTTCGATGCGATCAGCACCGCCATGAGAACTGTTATCTTTAAATGTATAAAAATAGTTGGGGGCGCCAACTGGCGGCAATGTAGCGCCGTCTATATCACTGGGCAGCAATAAATTGGTTTGCCCTGTGAATTTTTGGAAGGTCGCGGCGTTGCCTGCCAGCATCTGGCTGCGGTCAAAGGCATAAGCGGTGTAACTATTTTCGTTGGCCGACATATAGTAACCATCTGGCCAGACACCAAATTTAAAGTAGTCGGGGAAACTGCCGACATTAAATTCATATAAATGATAGGCGCCTGTAGGATCGGCCGTTTGCGAAATGGCAACACACATATGGCTGGGGCCGGCGAATTGGCTCACTAGCCAACGATCAGCGAGTTGATCATAGAGAACAATGGGATCGCCGGCTGTATTTGGATCGCAATTGCCGCCTTGTCCACTCCACAATGCATCGATATCCGAGGGGCCCGAAAGAAGGGTGCCTGTCTTGTTGTAGACGGCAATATTAACATTAATCATTTGGACGTAATGATTGGGGCCAACTGCACCAACTGTGTCTGGCGGCGAAGCGCCAAGGATATTGCCCATGCCGTCAAAGTTTTGTATGGGCGCTGGCGTATTGGTTTGATTTTCAATAGAGTAAAGTAAGGGATCTGGTGGCCCCACGATGTTTTCTTGGACGCCATCCAGCAACAGAGGGTTCTGTCGTGGGTTAATCTCGCGATCAAGGGGTGGATCGAACGCTGATACAGGCAGATCGCGCAGCGCGGGACTGAGGACAGGTGTTACTGGCTCGCTCACAGTGAATGCTTGCTGATTGGTGTCATCATCGGGTTGGTTTTGGATATTTGTGCTTTGTGGATTACGCGAACGGCCGTTTTCCATTTCTGTTGTTGTTGTTGGATTTAATTGCCATAGGATAATGCCCATTAAAGCCAGAGCTAGGACGCCAATCAACGTTTTTTTCATTATAAAAATTCCTCCTTTTGATTACTAGCAGATAAAACAGCCGTCACTATTTGGGTGACGGCCGTTTTTATTTTCCTATGACAACAAATTTTATGGTGTGCCCACGACGAGATCGAAGTCAAATTCGCCAACCCGATTAGATGGCGCTGCCTCAGCGCCACAATTCTTCCTGGCAATGATGGCATACGCATAATTAGAATTGGAATTACCCAGATCGCCAATACTCGTGTAACTCGTATTAGCCGTGGTGGAGAAAAGCGTGCCGGGGCCAAGCGTGGCGTAAAAATCGCTGGATGGCGAGTGAATGTCATATACATCAGCACCCGTGTCGCTCCAACTCAGTAAAACATCACTGCCGCTGGCAACGGCCGTTAAATCTGTAACCATACCTGGTGCTGAACAAGCTGCTTCTTCAACCGGGGTCACCACTGTGTCACAAGCATTGATGCCTTCAAAACTAGACACACAGGCCTCGTTTGTTATTGTTGAGCCGTCTGTGGCAATTTTTACATCATCCACAAACCATCCATTCGCGCTGACACTTTGGTCTGTTGCCATACGAAAACGAATCGCCACATCACTCATGGCGTAACTGCTCAAATCAACCTTCGTTTCAATGTAACCACCGCTGCTGCCGGAAAATGCATCATGCCCACCGATTGGACTGTTATAGGTGCTAGAGATGACGCTGTTATACTCATTTTGCGTCATCAATGGACCCAGATCAGTCCAGGGACCACCATTAGCTGAGATTTCAATCACACCACCATCATATGTGCTTTCGGTATCATAATGGTGCCAGACGCTCAAGATAGCATTGTCGGCTAATGTAACCGGACTGCTCATGCTTAGATATTGATCTGAAATAGAAGAGATATCATCGGCAAACCAAGCGCTGCTGCCACTATAGGGATTATTGGTGCCTAAAGCCCAGTCACTGGCGCCATTGCCATGTGACACGGTCCAATTACCAGCACCGCTATCCATATCGTCACTGAAGAAAATCGTGGAGCTGCCCAGACCGCTATCGACTAGAACCTTGAATGAACAGGTGATAGAGTCACCACCGTTCATGGTGCCTAAATTAAAGCTAACTACGCCGGTTGTTACACTGCCACCACAACTGGCTGAACCATTCACATAGGTTGTGTCTGGCGGAACGTTGTCAGTGATTAACACACCGGTCAATGTGCCGTCACTGTTATTTGTGACCTGTAATGTGTATTTTAGTGTGCCACCCGCTTCAACGGGAGAGGGGGTGGCCGTTTTTGTGATCTCTATACTGGGCAGATCGGGCAGCGCATAGCCACAAGAACTAAAAATTGAATGGATCGATTGTAATTCAGAGGGTGAATAGCCCATATCGATGGCGGCCTGGTAAGCGGCGTTGGCGGCTCCATCCTGGCTGGTGCTGCTGTTGGTCATTGCCAGCCCTTCGAGGAAGATTTTGTCGGTTTGCGTTTTGCCGATATCGTCCCAGATTTTCATCAGACAAGTGGACCAAATCTGACCATCTGTGTGAATGGAACCGGTTAAGCCGCCGGGGTATGTAGGGCCGTAGTTGGTGACACGGCCGTTCCAAAACTCATTATGCCCATCCCAACGAAATACATAATGGTAGGCTGGATCAGCGGGTGTCCATGAATCGATACTGCGATTGTAGGATTGTGCCCAATAATCGCCGGAGCCTTCGCTCAAACCATTGACCTGCGAGAGACTGCCGCCAGTCAACCAATCATGCAGACCATGCCCCAGTTCATGATGCACCACATCAGAATCTTCAGCATCATCCACACCGCCTTCGCCAAAAGCAACCACGCCATTGCCTGAAGTGTAATGTGAATTATCGGCACCGTTGAGGCCATGTGGGTCAAACTTAACACCACCCGCATATTGGTGTGGCATCAGTGTGATGCCTAATGTTTCGTTGATGTAACGCATCGAAGCGTCAATATGGTAATAGGTATTGACTGCTTCAAAGCCAGATTGTTCACGGTTAAAATTGAAGCTGCTGCTGGCTTGCGAAAAAAGGCCATTGGACGGACTTTCGGTATCCACAATTTGGGCATATGGCCCACTCAACTGATACAGTCCACCGGAAAAAGTTAAATCGGGTAGCGTGACATTGAGGGTTTGTGCTGTAAGCTGTGCCGAAGTGGCATCACCGTTGTCGGTGTAGCCGGTATCGCCATAGGTAGCGGTTCCAGAAGTAAGCGGATCGGGATTAAAGACATTGCCATTGCCGTCTACTAAAGCAGGTTGTGCCGCCGCATCATCAGCATCTTGTTCAAAAGCAATGTCAACTGCTTTGAATATCTCGCCTGAGTGCGCGTCGACCAGAACTTCCCAATCGCCCATGGGTGCGGTTGGCATAACTCTGACCTGGTAGGCCAAACGGGTTGATTTGCCTGGATAGACGACTAACTGTGTGGCCTCGAAGTTAAACGGCCGTTGCACGTCCAAATAGTCATAAGCAATGCGCTGCGCCTCGGCGCTACGCAATGTCGGCTTTGTATCAACTGCTTTCAAATTACTTTTGTAATCATTGATGACATAGGTGACAAGGTTGTTGTTGTTAACATGGACAACGATTTCAGCCTTATAGACCGGTACAGCATCCACAAATTGAGCATAACGTACTGTGGCCCCAGACAAACTCTGGCGGGTCATACGCTGCTCGATATCCGCGAGGGATGCAGAACCTAACTGCAAAAAGTCTACGTTTTCAGACAAATATTGCTCTGCCATCGCTTCAGGGGATCCTGGTGTCACTGAGTAATTTACCTGGTAAAGATTAAGCGGTGCGCCAGTTTCTGTGCTGACAAGTGTATTTCCCACCCTAACTAACGGTTCAGCCTCATCCGGCATAATTTCTTCAACAGCATCAGCTTCCTGACCGACTGCGTTTCCACCAAACAGGAGAACCAATGACAATGCACTGCATAATAATATGCCGAGTTTGAACCAATTTTTCCTACCTACAATCATGTTGATACACCTCATTTATTCTGTTTTTTATAAATCGAATGTCTTTAAGCTTGCTCCTCTTCCTGTGGTTTCTGCAACAAGCGTGGCGTAGTATAACAGATTATTTTCCTGTAAAAGTTCGGATTTGGTTCGAAAATGGGGGGATTTATAATTAAAACGGCCGTTTCTGTATGAGAAACGGCCGTTTATATAGAGAGAAAGGCTTCTGGGCGAATTTTTGGTTGCTTTAACTGCTGTCCGTTTGCAGTGGGTTTAATAGCAGCCTATTCAAAAACACATCAACGGCCGCCAGATCGGCAATATTGGCGACACGTGCCACCATGCCGATATCGGCAGCGCCATCAATATCGGTGACTTCGACATTGACTAAAAAACCATCAATTGACTCACAATCGTGTGCCCAACGGAAAAACCCATTCAAGGTCGGATTTTGATAAACATGCGGCTCACTCAAGTCTGAACAAGCTTCCGCCAGGGCCGCGCCATAGAAATCATACAGCTTAACTGCCGGATCATGGGGACGCATGATCAGTGTGAAAACAGCCTTGTCCTTGTCCGCTGCTGTATACGTATCGGGGTCATCGGGAGCCACAACAAAAGTGAGTATCGCGTGCTCAGATTCATCGAATTCCAGGGTTGTTTCCTGAAAAACCATATGGGGTGGCACAATTGAGCTGATCGAGCCGGTATCGTCGCTGACTTCGACAAAACTTTCATGGAATGGGGCATCGGCAACATGCTCACTAAGCGCCATGTGAATGGACACGTTAGGGCGTTGTTCGCTGTTTATGGGTGCGATATCGGTCGCGATCACTTCTAATGGCTCACCATTCATTTGCCCAGTTAAGGTTTCGCCGGTCAAGTAACGATAGACTAAAACGGTCAAGGTATCATCCGCATTGCGGCTGCGCAGGACATCACAATAATCGGCAAATGTGCCATCGGTCGCCAGCGCGACCCCTTCCATAAAGGTGATGATGTCGCCGGGCAGCATGCCCGCCACATCTGCGGGTGAACCGGATGCCACTGATGAAACCCAGATGCCGCTAAATCCGTCTCCATAGGCGACTGCCTCGCCATTAACACCAATACTGTTTAAATCTTGACCGTCACGCAGCTGTTCAACAATCGGGATGGCAATATCATTGGCGATGCTAAAACTTTGGTCATACGCTTCAATGCCAGCGAAATTGACAGCCACAACTTGTCCATCTGGGGTTACCAAAGGGCCGCCAGAATTGCCACCGATAATCTTGGCATCAATTTCAAGCACATGATCAACTGAAGCCCAGGGCATTTCACCATCGGCTTGCTCTTTGGTGATGATGCCGCGTGTCAGGGTATATTCGGTGTTGCCATAGACGGGGAAACCAGCGGCGTAGACATCCATACCCACGTTGAGCGGCCCGTTGTACCAATCTAAATAGGGGAAATCGTCGCCGTCGATGTCGATGACAGCCAAATCAGAACATTCAGACACGCCCAGCACACGGGCATTCCGTGGACTGTCTTCGCCATCTAGCCATACTTCTAAAAAGGAGGCTCCGGTGACAACATGATTGTTGGTGACGGCGATGCCGCTGGGGTCAATGATGAAACCGCTGCCATGATTGGGAAAGTTGGTGACTTCACCTTCTTCATAATGCAGGTAACTGCCTTCGAAGGCAACGCGCACGGTGGCACTGCGCACGTCGCTGAGATTGTCGACTGCGCCATTTTCAGGGGTGGGTTCAGATACGGCTTGTGCTGAGCTTGCCGAAGTAGCCGTTTCTTCAACCATTTCTGTGACGGGGACAACGGTTGCTGAACTTGTCGAAGTGGCCGCTAACTCAAAAACGGCTTCCCCACGCGCGCCTTCTTCCATATTATTATTTCCACCGCACGCTGCTAAAATCAATACAGAAAAAACAAAAAGGGTGAGACCTACCTTTTGCAATAACATGGTCATAATCCTTTGGACATGACAACAACGAATTAGGAAAGGAACGAATTTTTGCTTGAAGAAGAAAATTCGTTCCTTCCTTCCTTTATCCGTTGTAGTCTTTATTGCAGGACAACAAATGTATTCAAAATATTGTCAAATGCTTCCAAGTCGGCCGAGTTTACAATTTGTACCTGGACTAAGGTAACAAAGCTGCCATCTTCTGGTAACGCGACCAGATTGACGAAGTAGGAACCTGTGCCGCCACAATTTGACCAGACATCATAAGCACCTGCATACAATTGGTCACTGTAATCCTCACGACC
>CAYGMR010000074.1:0-10150 GCA_964350725.1 uncultured Ardenticatenaceae bacterium
ATTCAGGTCATTCCCCCATCTTCATGAGGGCAGGCTCTGCGAAGGCAGGAATCCACATTTGGATGCCCGCCTTCGCGGGTATGACAGGTAAGAGGCACCTGTATAGTTACTTTATTTTATGGTGTTCCCGGTTCTAGGGCAAAATCAAATTCGCCGGTCAGGTTTGACGCTGCAGCGGTTGTGCCACAACTGCTGCGGGCAACAACCAGATAGCTGAAGTTTTTTGCTGTATTGCCGAGATTGCCTGTGGCCGTGTGTGTGTTACCGGTTACGGTGGTGCAATTGGGATCAAGGCCACAGTTGGGACCGGGTGTGAAGTAAGGATCATTGCTGCTGCTCCAAACATCATAAAAATCGGCACCGGTATCTGTCCAGGTTAGATCGACATCAGCATTGTTGGCATTGGCTGCGGCAGAGACATCGGAAACGGCCGTTGGCACCGCGCAAACATTGGCATCAACCACAATACACCATTCAACGAGTGTGCCAGGATCTGGACTCACATGATCGATCGCTGTTAGTGTCCAGGTGCCATTCATGTTTTCACCGTCGAAAGCACTTAGCGCGTCCGGTGAAGGGGTGAGGGAGCCGCCAATAGCAGGATTACTATTACAGGTTGACTCTACCGAACCATCTGTGCCTTCATCATCAAAAGCAGCATCGATATTGTTATTGGAACATCCATAACTGCTGCTAGGAACTCCTGGCCGATCATAAAACGTGACACTGGTTCCTGTGTCATCATGTTCTAGTGTAAACTCAAGATCGCCTACCCAGGTGTGATTGACATTCAAAGTGATGTCTAAATCATTGATGCTGCTTGTATTGGCCATACTAATCACATCTTGCGCGCTAGAGTTTCCATCCGGTATAGCTAGATTGGGTGTGCGGCACACGCTTGTGGGCGCTGCGCCGGTCGTGAAATTATAAACGGCCGAATAGCCGCTGGTTGAACAGAAATTGTTGGTGCGTACACGCCAGAAATACTGTGTGTTAGGTGCTAACGAAGCGTCATAACTTGTGCCGCTGATGCCTGTGGCGGAATCAACGATATTGCTGAAGCCAGCATCGGTGGCGATTTCAATATCATAACTTGAAGCACCGGGTACGGCCGTCCACATCAATGTGGGGAAGTTGGATGCACCGGTGGCATTGTTGGCTGGGGAGGTTAATGTGGGTGCAACGGCCGCATCAGCAATCGTCAACTTCAAATATTCATCATAAGAAATTGAACCATCTGTAGCTGTGACCGTGAGCAAATAATCACCGCCTGCCGCGCTTACATTTGTAACCTCGAAATTAGTGCTGTCTGTTGGGGTGAGTGGGCTGTTAGAGAAACTGCTGGTTGCACCTGCTGGCACACCACTAACGCTCATCGTGACAGAACTGTTGTAGCTATAGAGCGAATCCAGGTTGAATGTGGTCGAATCGCTGCCCGCACCACAAATATTGAGGGTAACGGCCGTTGGCTCCATCCTGAAATCTGCCGCCATATTGGGCTCAAGGATGAACAATCCTTGTTCAATACCACTGATAATCACAACATCACTGTCAAAATAGGGGTAATTGCTCCATGTGCCGTTAAATGCGGCACTGTCACTGCTGGGGTAAATGTCAAAATAACCAACTTCGCTTAAGCTGGCGCTGGCAGCATTGCTAATATCTAAGATACGTAAGCCCGCACGGTAATTGGATTCATAGACAAGATTGCCGCGTGTATACAGATTATGATCAATGGCTGGTGTTGAAGCCGTATGGTTGCCGATCAGCGAAGGAGAATCTAAGTCAGAGACATCCCAAACGTAGGTGCGTGTATTGATGCCGGTTTGTGATTCATCTAGCTCATCATTAACCAGCAAAATGGCTTGATCTTCTGACAGCCAGGCTTGATGTGTATAACGACTGCCCGCATAACTGGAGCGGGAAAGCTGCATGGGATTGGATTTGTCGGTTACATCTACAATGGTTACTGTGTCTTCGTTGGCATTAAAACAGACTTCTTTGCCAATATGTTCCAGATCAAGTCCGTTGTAGATCACACATTGGGCGTCGTGGGTATAGCCGTCACTGCTAAAACAACCGGCAGATGTGGGACTGGTGGGTGTGCTGATATCCACAGCGTGTAAACCACCGGAGCAGGTATTGCTGCCAACGCCATAAGCGAAACCAGATTTTTCGTTGATGACGATGTTGTGAGCACTCCCAAAACCGGGGTAATGGGCTGTTTCACTAAATGTGACCGGTGGGCTGGCAACTGTGCGTAGATTGGTTAAATCAAACACTTGCATGCCATGGCTGCCATTGCTATCGCTGACAATAAAAGCATGATCTGCGTACACTTTCACATCGCGCCAGATAGATGTGCCGGTATGGGAGGGTAAATTACCCAGATAAACGGGGTTGACTGGATCAGAAATATCAACAAAGGCTGTGCCGTTTGTGCGCGCCATGAGAGCATATTCTTTGCCATTTGAGGGGTCTGTCCAACCCCAAATATCGCTACCTTCACCGCCGCCAATCGAGGCCAATGGCATGAACGCCAATAGATCGATGTTATCACAGGGATAGCTACCAGCATTACCGGCAACGCATGGGGTTTCTGCCAAGGGTGTAAGATTTTCTGCGGGTTGTCGATCTTGCAAAAAGGCTTGCATAACGGCCGTTTCCCGATTAACTTTATCCTCTTTTGGCGCGGCAGCCTGTATGGCATCTTGTGCAATTGGTTGCGCCATAACGGCCGAACCGACAGCGAAAATAAGTAAAAAAGCCACGAGTGTGGCAAAGATGATCAATTTTTTATGTAAATGTATGAATAACCTGTTCAATGAGTGCCTCCTATGTGCTGAACAATGCATGTGTGTTGAATCGAGCCAGAGTATATCATACTATCAGATGAAGTAGGTTAGGATTTGGTTGTAAAATTACAAAATAGTCTGCTAGTAGATTCGATGTTGGTGTGGTTTAGATGTAAACTATGTGCAGGAAAAATTATTATGGCTCAAGAAAAACCAATTGTTTTTGGCGTGGCCGGTGGCACTGCCTCCGGCAAAACAACCGTCGCCCGCACGATTTTGCGCGCAGTGGGTGCTGAAAGCATCGCTTATTTACCGCATGATGCTTATTATCAAGATCGCCCCGATCTGACGCTGGCTGAACGTGCCGCACTCAATTATGACCACCCCAATTCTTTAGAAACAAAGCTGCTGATCAAGCATATCAAACAGTTGTTGAAAGGCGATGCGGTGGCACTGCCAGTTTATGATTTCGCCAACCATCGCCGCACGGATGAAACCTTGTTGGTTGAACCCAGCCCGATCATCTTGGTGGACGGCATTCTCATATTCACACGCCGCAAGCTGCGCGAGCTGATGGATGTTAAGGTGTATGTCGATACAGATGCAGATGTGCGTTTTATCCGCCGCTTGAGGCGCGATATCGAAGAGCGAGAACGTTCATTAAATTCGGTCATTGTGCAATATTTAGAAACGGTACGGCCGATGCACCTCAAATTTGTAGAGCCATCCAAGCGTTATGCTGATGTGATCATTCCTTATGGCGGTCACAATAAGGTCGCGTTGGAAATGGTCGTTTCCAGTTTGCATCAGTTGTTGCAAAACACATAAGTGGGGGTATGGATAAGACAGAATGGCCGCGCATTAGTTTCGGCATCATTGTTCTCAATGGTGAGCCGTTCATTCGCTATAATTTGCGGGCTTTGTATCCATTTGCTCACCAAATCATCGTTGTTGAAGGGGCTGCTCCAGCTGCAGCAGATGTGGCAACGGCTGATGGCCATTCTCGTGATGGCACATTGGCAAGCTTGCGCCAATTCAAAGCCACAGAAGACCCCGAAAACAAATTACACATCGTCACGCGCAGCGGCTTTTGGTCTGAAAAAGACGAAATGTCACAAGCGTATGCGCGACTTGCCACCGGTGATTATTTATGGCAGGTGGATATTGATGAGTTTTACAAAAGTGAAGATATGCAGGTCGTGTTGACTATGCTGCGTGCAGACCCAAGCATAACGGCCGTTTTCTTCAAGCAGCTTTCTTTTTGGGGGGGATTCGATTATATCAGTGATAGTTGGTATTTGCGCCAGGTGCAGGAACAAGGGCCGGGCATTGTTCCGCGCATTTTTAAGTGGGGGGCTGGTTATCATTATGCGGCGCACCGGCCGGTTGTTGTGTGTGATGATCGCGGTCGCGATTTGCGCCATGTGCGCCCGGTCAATGGCAAAGACCTCGCCCACAAGGGCATCTATATGTATCATTATTCGCTCGTTTTCCCACACCAGGTTTTGGATAAAAGCATTTATTATGGACAGGCTGAATGGGCAAAACGGCCGTATGCTGTGCAATGGGCAGAGGATGTATATGTGGGACTGAAACGGCCGTATCGTGTACACAAAATATATAAATATCCAAGTTGGCTGGCGCGTTACACTGGCACCCATCCAGATCAAATTGAAGCGTTACGCAGCGACATTCGGCTTGGACATCTCCAAATCGAACTGCGCCCGACTGCCGATATTGAACAGCTGTTGGCTTCGCGCCGGTATCGTTTAGGCCGTTTGGGACTTAAGCTGCTCGATCCCTTTGCGCGGCAGTTAATTTTGTGGTGGCGGCGCTGGAAATCCCGTTTGCCTACTTCTCTACGTCAACGTTTGCAAAACCTAAAGACGATTGGCCGTTGGTGAGGGCGTATGTTGCGAATCGCCCATATCATCAATCCTGTGTCTGCAAAACCCCCGTCAGATTTAGTGGTGGCGCAGCCGATTACTTTTGAATCCATGCGTGCTGCGCGTCAATTTGCATTGCAAAATGAGGATATTGCTGTTGATCTGTTTGCTGTCGGCTATGCGGAAGACACGGCCGTTGCCCCCGCAGACTTCATTTGGCTGCCGCCGCTTGAGCGCTCGGTATTGGATGTGGCCGACTTTCAACAAGCACGCAAATTGCCTTTGTTAAGCGATATTTTAGGGCGGCTGTATGCAAATAGTGATGCCGACCTGTTTATATACACCAATGTCGATATCGGCTTACAGCCCCATTTTTACACGGCCGTTGCGCATTTATGGCGTTCGGGTCATGAGGCCTTTGTGATTAACCGGCGTACCATTCCCGCGGATTTTACACGGCCGTCACAACTGCCTTTAATGTGGGCAGAGATTGGCAAGCCGCATCGTGGTTGGGATTGTTTTGTTTTTCCACGCGCATTGCTACCCGACTTTGAGTTAGGGTCCGTGTGTATCGGGGCCACGCGAGTGGGTCTGGCCCTGTTATCTAATTTGGTGGCATACGGCCGTGCTTTCAAAGAGGTCAAAGATGCCCATCTAACTTTTCATATCGGCGATGAACGGCAATGGCTCAATCCCGCATTTGTTGATTATGACAAACACAACACGCAAGAATTGCTGCAAATCCTAACCACGCTAGAAGCACAGCAGGGTGAATTTGAACGTGAGTCGATTCCAGGTTCCTATTTATGGCGCACGCGCACATTTGGCGCATTTTACGATTTTTGGGCGCGGCATGTTTATTTGCCACCACGTTTGTCAAATATGTTAAATCGTTTGTTACGTGATTAGGTGTACTTTACATTTCCACAGATTTTTATCCTGTGTAAATGTAGGGCGATTTTCCAAATCGCCCCCCGATTTTCCAAATCGGGCTACAAATATTCGTTCATTTGCGGGTGCTGTGCGACGGTGTGGTGTCTCCTTTGAGTCTGTGTTAATCTGTAGACCAATTTTTAACGGTATTTCTTATGCAGCCTAATGCTTTTCGTCAATTTCTGCGTCGCTTTCCACGTTTACGCAATTTTTTGCGGCGTTTCTATCGGAATGGGCAATATGTCGGCGCACGACTGTTGGGTAAACTGCGCCGCGATGACCTTTTCTTGATTTATGTCAACCCAATGCGAATTCAGATGACGGTCAAATCGGATGACGTTACCTTGACTGGCAATGCCGTTTGGCATGTGGGGACGGTTGCGGAGGGCGACTGGGATATAGGCGGTGTGCCTGTTGCTGAGCATGGCGGGGTAGGTGAGATTTTAGCTGCGCATGTTTTGGAGAAACGGCCGTTAGCCACAATCCCCGCTTATCGAAACAACCTACAACGCATCGAACAAGGTGAATTAATTGATAGCTGTACAACAGCTGCTGAATATCAAGTTCGCTGGCAGGAAATCACCGCTTTATATGCCCGTCTGCGGGCTGATGGGTATAAAACCCAGGTTGAACTCGGTAGTGACAATTTGTTAGATGAAATCCGTGTACAAATAGGGCGACGTGGTGATATTTTGTTTGAAGAAGGCCTCCATCGGCTGATATGTGCCCAATTGTTAGAACTGCCCCTTGTCCCAGTCTTAGTCACACGTCGCCATACAGAATGGGCACAATTGCGGGATGCGGTCTTGAAAATCGTTTTGCAGCGCGGTTTCATTCATCAACCGTTCGATCATCCCGATCTGGACTCATTGCCAGCGCAATATGGCAATGAACTGGCTGCGAATTCATTCTATGGTCATGAGCGCTGGGACTTCATCCGCGACAGCTTGCCCTTTACGAATGGCGCTGTGTTAGATATCGGTGCGTATTTCGGCTACTTTGACCACCGTTTAGAAGCGTTGGGTTTTGATTGTTTCGCTGTGGAACCGGATGCAGAAAATTTAGTTGTCCTTAATTTGTATAAAGCCATGCAAAAGCGGCAGTTTACTGTGTGGTCACGTTCTGTTTTTGAGCTGGAACGCCATGAATTCGATCTGGTTTTAGCCTTAAACATTTTCCATCATTTGGTGCGCACACAATCAGATTATGAAAAATTAAGTGCGTTTTTGCGCCGTTTGCGTTGTCGTGCGCTCTATTTTGAACCGGATGACAATGCCGGAATTGATGCCTACCGCCATTTTAGCGATTCAGAATTTATCGAGTTTGTACAAACCCACACAGGCTTGACAAAAGTACAATTTTTGGGGCGTGCCAAGGAAGGCCGTGGCATGTATTTACTGTCTGAATAAACGATTGCCTTCAATTGACAATAAATTTTAGTTTAAGAAAATAATCGGGGAATAAATGTAGGACGATTTGGTAAATCGTCTCAGCGATTTGCCAAATCGCTCTACAAAGTTGATTATGCGTTTAATGTTTTTGACTTCACGTTTACCCTATCCGCCGGATCGGGGAGATCGCTCGCGTGTGTATCATTTTTTGCGCACCTTGTCGGCCGAACATGAAATTACATTGGTGACATTTAGTGCGTCTGAGAGTGAACGGCCGTATCTCGCCCACCTGCACCCTTTTTGCAAACAAATCCATGTTGTAGATTGGCCTTTGTGGCGTTCTGTCGCGGCCGTAGCCACCCATATCTGGCGCCCGTTGCCCCTACAACTTCTGTATTATCGTTCGGCAGCCATGACAAAAATCGTGGACGAGTTATTAACCACACAATCATTTGATGCTGTTTATGTGCATCTTTTTCGCATGGCACCCTATTTGGTAAATCACAATGAACAATATCGTATCTTGGATTTGACAGATGTGGTTTCAAATGAAATCGAGCTTTCGTTGCCGCATCGTCCGTTTTTGTGGCGCTGGTTATATCGCTTTGAACTGCCCCGCATTCGTCGTTATGAAGCTCAAATTGCCATGCAAGTTGAAGAGAACTGGTTGATTTCGGCTGCGGACGAGAAATCGTTAACGGCCGTTGCGCCGCAAACCAACAACTATGTTGTTCCCATTGGTGTCAAGGTTCGATCTGTGGTGCAAGAAACGGCCGTGTCGCAACCGCCTATTTTGTTGTTCGTCGGCAATATGAGCATTTTCCATAATATTGATGCTGTCAACTACCTTGTAAAAGAGATATTTCCGCTTGTGGGCGAACAGTTGCCAGGTTGTCAACTTCATCTCGTAGGGGCCAGTGTCTCAGCGCAAATTCGCGAATTGGAAGCGTTCGCGGGTGTGTCGGTCTTGGGCTTTGTGCCGGAATTAGATACTGTTTATGCTAAAACGGCCGTTTTTGTGGCTCCCATGCGTTTTGCAGCTGGCATACAGACAAAAGTGTTAGATGCAATGGGTGCGGCCGTACCGGTTGTCACCACCAGTCTGATTAATGCTGGTTTGGGTGCCCGGCCGGAACATGATTTACTGCTGGCTGATGAAGCTCAAGCTTTCGCTGCCCAGATCATTCGTTTACTACGTGATGCTCAATTAAGAACAGAAATGGGTCGATCTGGCCAGCGTTTTGTACAACAAAAATTTAGTTGGGATGTTGTTGCTGAACGGATGCGCCAAATTGAGTCGCGTTTAATTAAATAAAATGGGATTTTCTGGATGTCATGGGTTGATGGCTAATATTGCGTATTTCGTATAGCGTATTCAGAGCGCGTTACGTAATACGCACTACGCAATACAGCAAAACTCTGCGAGTTCCCAAAGAGCCAATTTGTTGAGTCAGTGGCAAGAAATGTTAAGTATGTTATTCTAGATCAATTGATGGCAAATAAATCCCAAACTGAAGGAACACAATAGATGGATTCCAAGCTCTCTCGCTTGTGTGATGGTCTTCTGGAAGCTGGCTGGCTCGTAGCCGTTATCGTTACCCCACTTTTCTTTAATATTCACTCTGATCGTGTTTTCGAACCGGATAAAATTGCACTCTTGCGGTCAATTGCTGTATTGATGGCCGCCGTTTGGCTCGTGCGTTTTATTGACCAACGCGGTTGGCAAAGAATCAAAACATTGCGTTGGAACGGCCGTCATGCTTTTTGGCGCAAACCTTTGGTTTTGCCGGTGTTGGCTTTGGTGGCGATCTATTTGCTTAGCACAATCTTTTCCATCACGCCAAGAGTGAGTCTGTTGGGATCCTATCAACGTTTACAAGGCACTTATTCTACTCTGTCTTATGTTGTTATTTTTGCCATTATGGCGGCGGATTTACGTTCGCGATCCCAAATCCGGCGTGTGGGAACGGCCGTTATCATTGCCTCAATCTCTGTTGCTTTTTATGGTCTCTTACAACATTTTGGTCTTGATCCGCTGCCCTGGGGAGGAGATGTACAAAAACGTGTTGCCAGCAGCATGGGCAATGCTATTTTTGTAGCTGCATTTTTGATCATGGTTGTGCCTTTGACCCTGGCACGCATTCTGGATGCATTCACCAATATTCTCAGTGATGAAAATCTATCATTTAGCGATGTCATCCGTTCCTCGATCTATATTTTTGTGCTTGTCATTCAGATAATCACGATTTATTGGTCTGGCAGCCGTGGCCCATTGATTGGTTTAGCTGTGGCCTTGTTTGCCTTCACCCTGATTTTACTCGTATCTTTGCGTAATGTGAGCAGTGAGCGCGGCTCCTTCAGCTGGCGCGATACTGGTTTGGCGTTGTTACTTGTTCTGCCGCCAGTCGTTGCATTACTGCTGAGTGATTTTGTCGGCCAACACTTCTCGTCAACAGTCGCCTTTGCCCTCTTTATGGGCATGGTTTTGTTTTCAGTGCTGCTGGTTTTTATTTTGCTCGCAATGCGGCGTGGGTGGCGTTGGTTATGGTTGAGGTGGATTTTGTTGACGGTTTTTATGGCTGGCTGGCTGTTATTCTTTAATGTACCCACCGATCGTCTACAAACAGTGAGCAAAATTCCGGTTATCGGTGGTGTGGCTGATTCTCAAATCGCGTGGAAAGAATTGCCCACAATCGGTTCATACGGCCGTATGTTAGACCCCAATCAAACCGTTGGCCGCCAAAAAAGTAACCGTGTCCGTGTATTGATTTGGGAAGGCGTGGTCGAATTGATCAGTCCGCATGAGCCGCTTGAATTCCCAGACGGCCGTACCGACCCATTCAATTTCTTGCGTCCCTTAATCGGCTATGGTCCTGAGTCGATGTACGTGGCCTATAATCGGTATTATCCGGCTGAATTAGCGACTGTCGAAGCGCGTAACGCCTCACCAGATCGCTCGCATAATGAGACCTTTGATGCTTTAGTCATCACCGGCTGGATTGGCTTCTTAGCCTGGCAAGCATTGTATGTGAGTGTTGTCTATTTTGGCTTCCGTTACTTAGGTGTAGTTGGCAGCAAGCGCGATCGCAATCTTTTGATTGGCGCCTGGGTGGGGGGGGCTGTGTTGGGGGCGTTGCTGAGTTTT
>CAYGMR010000074.1:10160-15552 GCA_964350725.1 uncultured Ardenticatenaceae bacterium
TCGATAGTGATTTTTTGTCTGCATCACGGGTTGTTGTTTCCGCGTCCTGGGCTTTGTGGTGTTTTACATTATTTGACCCTGTTTATTTGGGTGTTGCTGTGCCGACCGGTACGATTGTTGGTTTGGTCGTCTATCTGATTTACTATGCCTTAATCGCTGATGGTAAACAGCAATCAAGGGGTGAAGCAGATCCAATCGATTTGCCTTTCCAAGCCGATCGTTTGTTGATGCTGGCTTTGTTAGCGGCGGTATTGGCCCATTATGTAGAAGTTCATTTTGGGATCGCCATTGCGGCAACGCGCCTTTACTTTTTTGCATTTGTTGCCATGATGTTTGTCATCAGTTACAAACTGCCGCAGCAAGAAAGTCCCGCAGCTGTCCCCGCAGCGCCGCAGAAAGCATCCTCCCCAACGCGCCGCAAACGCGGTAAACGTAAAACTATTGCCCCCCGTAAGACTGCGACAAAACCCCAAGGAAATGGAGAAGGTGTCCTTTGGCTGTGGACGATGCTGTTGGCAGTTGTTGTAGGCACGATTGGATTTTCATTCATTACTTATTCCTTGCCGCCCGATCAGACGTTTGAAAGCGGTGCTGATCTAACTGCCGGTGCGATTTTTTATCAGTCCTTATTTTTGAACGCCAAAGAAGGATTTTCTGAGTCACCTTTTATTTTTGTGATGCTTATTCTCGCCTGGGTTTTGGGTGTTCTCATTATCTTGAGCGAAATGGCAAAACATGGGGAACTGGCTGTTCCTGAATCGGTTTACCAAGAGTTGAAATCGTCTCGAGTTTACATTGCCCTTGGGGCGTTGGCTGCGTTGGCATTAATCAGTTTTGGCTGGCGGTTTGTGGCTGCACCCGCGGTTAACAGCACGATGTTGTTGGGGCGCAGCCTGGCGACTTTGTGGGGATTGATCTGTCTGGCAACGGCCGTATATCTGCTGATCAACAAAACCCAAGGACGTGTAACGGCCGTTGCTGTGGCTGGCGCGGGACTGGTATTGACATTCCCCATACTCATTGGGGGTGGCACGTTTTATGGTTTGATAAACCTCGTGCTGTGTAGCCTTGTCATGTATCTGTTGTGGGAAAAATCTTGGCGTTCATTCTTGATGCCACCGCTCTTGATGGCGCTCTTCTCGTTGATAATCGGAGTAACATATACCTATTTCCAAGCTGTGCTCTTGCGTGAATCTTTGTTGTATCTGATTTTTGTACAGGGAATTGGCCCCATTTCGACACTCTATACGCTCTTTTTCCGGGCGACTGAACAAATGTCAATTGAAGAGATTCGTGTGGCAGATGCCATGCAAGCGACGCGCTTTTTATCAACTTATTTCTGGTTCGTTTTCAGCATGTTAATTGTGGGCGGGTTGGGATGGATCTGGTCTTCATTGCGCCGCTACAAAACGAACGGAACGGCCGTTGCTGGGATCAGTTTTGCGGTAATCGGCTTGTTGTCTATCCTGCTCATCGGGCAATCTAACTTGCTGCCCGTCCAAGCCGATATGGTCTATAAACGCGGCAAACCATTTGATGATCAGGCCTTTCGTCAACAAGACCCAGCCATGTGGGATGTGGCTATTGCGATTTATGAGCAAGCCTTAGACATGGTTCCCCTTGAGGATTTCTATTATTTATTCTTAGGACGGGCCTATTTAGAGCGTGCGGGCTTGGCCACAGAAGTGGATAACCAATCTGTTTTGTTGGAAGAGGCCGAAACGCGGCTGTTGGATGCACAAGCGATCAATCCATTGAACACCGATCATACCGCCAACCTCGCACGCTTGAACACCCGTGCGATTCTAACCGCCGCAGATGACACAGCACGCACTCAGCGCTTAAATAATGCTGAGGATTATTATCAGGCTGCATTGGCACTTAGTCCGCAAAATTCCATCATTCGCAATGAATATGCACGCTTGTTGTATGAACTCAAGGGGGATTGTAACGCTGCAATTGACCAGTTTACAGAATCGTTGCAGATCGATCCTTTCTTTAGCATAAGTTATTTTTCATTGGCTGATGTGTTAGTCGATTGTGCGGCCAGAACGGAAGATCCGGCTGTACAACGTGACTATTATGAAACGGCCGTTTCTGTTTTGAATGCCGGCTTGGAACGCGAACCAGAAAACGCCCGTGCCTGGCTGCAGCTCGGCCAAATCAATCAGGCCATCGAAGCGTATGAGGCTGCCTTACAAGCGTTTGATGCCGCACGTTTGAATAATGCCGCCGGTCAACTGCCACTGTGGAATATTGATTTCTTAGAAGCACTTGTGCATGAGCAGATGGGCAATTTAGAAATGGCGCGCGCCTTAGCTGAACAAGCTTTAGCGACAGCCCCTCCTGATGCTGGTCCGCAAATTGAGGCGTTCCTGGCGCAGATTGGCGAATAGTATGCGCGGTTTTTTGGCGGTATTCGTGATTGCTTTGACGGTTACGGCCGTTTCCATTCCCTGGATCGTTCGGTTCGCCATTTACATGGGTTTTGTCGATAACCCGTCTGACCGTAAACTACATCGAAAATCAATGCCGCTGTTGGGGGGGGTCGGCATCATTTTCGGCGCAATCGGGGCCTTGCTGCTGGCTGTCTGGCTGATTTATGGCACTTTGCCGCGCACAATTGCCGGTGTTGTCTTGGCTTCTTCCGTGGTGGCCCTAACCGGCTTATTAGATGACCGCTTCGGCTTACCCGCCTGGGCAAAATTGGGTGGTCAATTTGCCGGCTTTTTAATTCTGATTTATTTTGGAATTCGCGTGCAACTGCCATTTCCCGATGTTGTCGATTATGTCCTCACTTTTTTGTGGCTGGCGGGCATTAGTAATGCCATCAACTTCCTCGATAACATGGATGGACTTAGTGCTGGTGTGAGTGCGGTTGCAGCTGCTTTCATTTTATTGCTCGGCGCTGTCAACGATCAATTTTTAGTGGCAGCGTTAGCGGCGGCACTGTTGGGGGCTTGTTTAGGCTTCCTGCGCTACAATTTTTATCCAGCTAAGATTTTCATGGGGGATGCTGGTTCATTGTTTCTTGGGTTTTTATTGGCCGTGCTGGGTATCCAACTGCGTTTTCCCCAAAATAGTAACTTCGTCACCTGGATGATACCGGTTTTCATCTTGGGATTGCCGATTTTTGATACGACACTCGTTGTTATTTCACGTTTACGAAGAGGGGTTAGCCCCAATACGGCTGGCAAAGATCATGTCAGCCATCGGTTGGTGAATCGGGGCTTTTCGCAGCGTGAAGCGGTTTTGATCTTGTATCTTATCGGCGGTTCGCTGGGCATGGTAGGTGTGTACATTACCCAGGCAACGATTCTAGAAGGGTATTTTATTGGCGCAACGGCCGTTATCTTAGCTGGCTACTTCATTTATAGCCTGGACAAGCCCGAACCAAAAGGTGATCTCTGATGTTTTTCTTGCTCATTGTACAAACTTGTCTTGAGCACAGCCGAAGAGAAATTTGTGGCAAACAGATTAACAAAGCAGTAAATCGCATGTGCCTTTAGATGTTTTTTTAGGTAAACTCCCTGAATTCAGAAAATTGGAGTGTTGGAAAGAATATGTGGACAAACTTTACAATCGTTATGTTACTGATCGTTATCGCCTGGTTACTTATCTTTGGTTATTATCTAGTCACCTCGCGCAATCAAAAGAAAATCGAAACGAACATCGAAAAAGTCCAGAATCTGCTGCCACCTGAGCAAAAAAGGGAGGATTCATAGCCTTTTGTGGTTATGGACATACAAGTATGAACCGAAAATTTGTTGTCGGAATCCTATTGTTTTTAGGTTTGGCACTGTTGCCTGCTTGCAGCACCGTGATGGAAATGGTTGAAAGTGAACCGGAAACATGTGATGGCGCTGGTGCTTTATTTCAAGATGATTTCACTGAAGAAAAAGATTGTGGCTGGGCGACTTATAATCGCGGTGGCGCGGTAGTTGAAAAGATTGATGGTGTGATGCGTCTCACGACAAGCCAACCGGGTCAAATTTGGTGGACCAATCCAGGTAAAAATTTTGGCGATGTCGTCATTACAACCCAGGTAACAAATACAAGCGGCCCGGAAGATAATGCATATGGGGTAATTTGTCGTTATCAGGGTGAGGAAAATTATTACCTCTTTTTGATTAGCAGCGATGGTTATTATGCAATTGGAAAATATCAAGCTGGAACTGATCGTGTAAGTTACTTGCCGGAGGATGGGCAATTTGGGCAGTCGGAGTTTATTAATCAGGGCACGGGCGCAGTCAATGATATCCGGGCAAGTTGTGTGGGCAACCAGCTCAGTTTGAGTGTCAACGGCCAACCCTTGCTCACGGTGACGGATACTACCTTTGTTAACGGAGATGTGGGTTTGGCGGCGAGCACTTTTCAACCAGGAACGGCCGTATTCGATTTCGATGATTTTCGTGTAACCACACCGTAACCATGAAAAAATGTATCCGGACAGCCAGCCTCTTGGTGTTGCTTCTGTTTGGATTGGCCTCCTGTTCTTTGCTGCCAGTCCAAGAAGACACGGCCGAATCACAAACTGAAGCGCTGTACTTGGATGAATTTGTGTTGGGGAAAACCGGCAGTTGGTTGTTGGAGGGGGATGATATCGGCCGTACCTCAATCATTAATGAACAAATGGTCATCCAGGTCAATAATCCACAAACCGTCCAATACACCGCACTTTCCGCACCGGTTTTTGATAATTTTGTGCTGGAAGTCGACGGCCGTTTAGCCACAGGCGATCCCACCAGCACCTACGGCGTTATGTTTCGCATGCAAAGCCCTGAAGCGTTTTACCGTTTCGAAATTAGCGGCAATGGCTTGTATATCGTTGAACGGCATGACCCGGGTGGTCATTGGGAGCGAATGCTGCCTGATTGGCAAGAATCTGACGCGATTGCCCAGGGTCTCAATGCCCGCAATCGGCTTAAAGTAGTGGCGAATGGGCCAACCATCCAATACTATGTCAACGAGACCCTGTTAGGTGAGTTCACCGATACGACCTATACACGCGGCAATATTGGCTTGGATGCGGGCACATTTGGCAAAATCGGTTTGGAAGTTGCTTTTGACAATTTGATTGTTACACAACCTTGATAAAAATTTGCCACGACTTGCATTAACGTATGCGTTCACTTGTGCGAATGCGTGAGATGCCACCACCTCCTTCGGCACTACGGCCGTTTCTAAAATCACGGAAATAAGGTTCATTTAAAATTTGGGCACGGCTGGCTGCAAAAAGGATACCGGGCAAACAGGTGAGCAGCGCTGAGAAACATTCACGAATGGGCGCAGCAATCGGTAACAAACAATCTTTGTCGGCTGATTGGGCTAAAGGGCTTTTTTCAGGCGCGACAATGGCGACACGCCGCCCGATCGTTTTGGCAGCAGTCGC
>CAYGMR010000075.1:0-15492 GCA_964350725.1 uncultured Ardenticatenaceae bacterium
TGATAGCATTTTCAGCAGACCTGTTTCCAAATCATTGGAATGGAAGAGAATTGAAGCACTCTGGTTATTGAAGGCAAAGGTTCGCGTGTTCGTTTTGAATTGAATGGCATTGTGGCAACTTTTCAACGCCCACACCCTCAAAAAGAAGCAAAACCATATCAGGTTCGGGATGCAAGATGTTTTCTGGAACAGGCAGGAATAAAACAATGAATACGATGACATATAAAGGATATGCGGCTCGAATTGAATATAGTGATGATGGATGTTTTATTGGCCATATTGCAGCTATTCAAGATGTAGTTGGATTGTACAGCATTAAAATTGAGTCTGATGTTGCTTATTCGGACTTTGGAATCGCTCTGGATGACCACGAGCTGGGGACGATCCGCATTCCATGCGATCATTGCCACGGATCCTTGAAACTGTTAGGAGCAAAAAATCATTGTCCAGCCGTAATCGCATTTTCTGCGCTGCGAACCGCGTCGGCTGCGACTGAAATGCCATCTTTGGTTAGCCAGCCATTATATTCATAGCCCGCCCCTTGAGAAACCCAACCATCAAGAACAATGGGCAAATCACCATCGGCGGCGATCCAACGGCCGTTATAGGAACGAGCGATATGTAGATGGGTGCCATTGCTGACGCCGCCCTCACAGCCTGGATGGCCGAGTTTGTCACCGGTCTGTACGGCCGTTCCCACCTCAATCCGCTCACGATCATCCAAATGCATATAGGTAAGCGCCCATCCCGTACCAGCATAACCATCTCCATCCAAATCTACGACAACCCCGCCAAAATCACTGCGCGTAACCTGGCCTGGTGCCATCGCCGTGACCCAATCCTCAGCTGTGTAACAGCCAGATTGCGTGCCGGGCGGTACAAAATCAACAGCTGCCCAGGCTGAGCCTGTGTTCCAGGCGGCATGAGGGCCGCCGCTGTAATGCCAGCTTTCGCCGCTTGACCAGGGCAAAGCTAATGGGGGCTGTGCTAACTCAGCTGGGATTAGCGGATCGACTGAATAGGCAAAGGGATTGTCAAAGAGCCGGTAATAGGTCTGGGCAAAGCCATCAGGGCCAACCTCCGCTTGCCAGCGGCTGTAGGTGTTGCCATCGACTGCCCCCAAATAAAGCTGCAACCCTGCCGTGCCGTGATTGATGTCTCCGGCAAAAGCGACTTCGGTGCCATCGTTGGTAAACATTGTCGTCAAGCCGCCTTCGGAACGGCCGTAATACCCAAAGTTAATTAAATTAGCTGCCCAGTTTAATTGCAAATAAAGTCCTTCACGATCAGGGTCTTGTTTGCCCAGCGGGTAAATGGTGTTGGCGACATTGGTTTGTGTCACCCAACCGCTGTGTCTTTCAATCGCGGCCAACAGCAATCGCGGATTGATGCTGTAACGGTCAGCAACAAGCTGCACAATCGCTGGCCCGTCGATTAGTTGTCCTTCGACCTCTTCCTGATAACTAAGCAAGTAGCCGTCTAGGGCCGTGGTAAATTCACGGATGTCAAATTCTTTGGCTGCTGGACCATATACCAATTCGCTGTCGGGAATAATTTTGAAGCTGGGTGACAAACGATTTTCTTCGGTGGTTGTGGGGACGTTTAGTATTTGCCCGGCATAGACAAAATCGCTATCTTCGATGCCATTGAGTGTCACAAGTTCAGCAACGCTGGTGTTATAGTCGAGCGCGATGGTGCCTAAGGTTTCACCTTCTGTGACTTCATGCGTGGCGGTGGCGCTGCTGATGCTGCCAACGGGGTGGGGGGCATCGGGTGTTGGCGTTCCGATATAAGGTGGCACGGCCGTTCCCATCTGGATGACAATTGGTTCGGCTGTGGCGACGGGGGTTGCTTGGCTGGTTGTTGTGGCAACGGCCGTTGGGGCTGAGCTTTCGGTATTGGTATTGGTATTGTTTGGAAACGGCCGTGTGCAGCCGATTAACAACAAAGATAACAAAACAAACGCCACCAGCTTGACTGTTGGCGTTTGTTTTGAAAACATACGAAAAGTTTGCAACGCTAATCCTGATAAGTTCTTAATCAAGAACCTATGATTATTCATACGTCGCTTGTAAATGATAGGTGGTAGAGCTGACACCACCAGAAATCTTACCGACAATCACAAAATACTTTCCGGCAGCGAAAGAACCAGAAATTGACTCATTGCTATTGCTAAATGCTGCCGAATATCCAACTAATTTGATTGTTGGGTCGATTTTGTAGAGATACAAATCATAATTATGACCACCAGGAATCTTAGTTAATTCCACCTGAATATTACCGTTTTCGGGAAGAATCAAATAGTAGAGATCGTCTTGATCTGCAACTGTGTTGAAATTGCCGAAATAAGTTGAACCTGAGCGGATGGGGCCATTCGCATTCCCGAAAACACCGTTTGGCTCCACTTCATTGGGGCCTTCGAAGTAGTTAACATGTTTGAAGAGTACATTAGGCAGAAATGTTGATGTTAGGTATGCAACCGAAACATTGTGATCGCCATCGGGCATTTGGACAACATTGGTGGCTGCATTCGTTGCATTATTGAGCGTGCCAGACCAGCCGATAATTTTCCAACCGGGTTGGGGTGTCACGGCAACACTGATTAACTCACCCGCGACATATTCGCCAGCGTCACAGCCAATGGAATTTGGCAAATTGACAGCTTCAGGATCGCTGCCACCACCTGTATGTGTCATTGTTAATGTGTGACACTCCGAGCGGTTTTCATCCAGGATAAAGAGACGCGCAGCAGATGGCATACCTAGATCGGCGTTCTCAGGTGTACGTAGAACCATTAAAAACTCTTTGCCGATTGGCTGTCCATTGACTGGTACCGAGATGATTTTCTCAGACTCACCAGCAGCGAAATCAAGTGTACCGAGCATATATTGGGTGCCTTGTGACACATCGGTAACTTCATATATAACGGCTACGGGGAGACCTGAAGGGGCATCAAGCGTGACGGTAATGCCAGCGAACTCCGCGCTCGGAAATGCAAAATGTTGTTGTTTATTAAAGGAGACGGCCGGTGGATCGTCGTTATCTATAATGGTTATGATGGCATTGGATTCGCCTAATTCCACATCTACATCAGAAATAACCGCTAACGTTAAGCTTATGGTTTCATCAGGTTCATCTAACAAGTCATCAAGCAACGATATTTGAGCATTCAGAACGGTTTGACCAGGCGTGAAGTGTAAAATTTGATCTGTTTCGATGAAATCGACACCGCTGGTTGCACTACCTGCCTCTGTATTAAAGTCTAAAAAGACATGTTCTTCAATTGCTGGGAAAATGGTGACGGTAATGGGGATGGTCGCACCGCTTTCGTTGACGGAATAGGTTGTAGATGAAAATTGTACGGTAGGCTCGCCTTCATCGTCCAAAATGGTTACTTCTGCATTCATCGGCAATCCCAATTGGGCATTGGCGGATGCATTGTCAAGTTCCAGGTTAAAGGCTTCTGTCCCTTCTGCCGTATTGTCATTGAAGATGGGTATGTTGACAGTGCGCGTGACGACGTTTGTATCGAATGTAAGGGTTTGGTTAACGGCCGTATAATCTCCTGGGGCATCAGCTGTACCATCGCTGCTAATGATATCAACTGTTACTGTTTCTACTTTAGACCCACTGCGCAGAACCTGGATGGCTGCACTGCCGTTATCTTCATTCACCGTATAGCTGGCGGCATTGAAGTACAAGGTAGGTTGTTTGATGTAATTAACACGAGCGACGTGATCGTCATCCGGCATCGTCACGCTGTTACTCGTTGCCATACTGCCATCATCATTTGTGCCTTCCCAATTTGCCACCTGCCAGTTAGCGGCAGGAACGGCCGTTAAGACGATATTGGTATTCGCTACATATTTACCTAACCCACAGCCAGGTGATTGCGGTGGGGCGGCTGTGGGATCACTGCCTTGTCCACTGTGCGTTAATATCAATGGATGACAAGCTGGCGCGAAGGAAGCCGTAACGGCCGTACTGCTATCAATGGTAATGGTCGTTGGGTTTGTGCTGCCAGTTAGATCGCCATCCCATTGCTGAAAAACAAACCCATTGGCGGGTGTTGCTGTCAATTGTACAACTGTACCGACTGTATATTGATCATTATTGCAGTTTTCTTGGGGGGATGCGGCTATCTGACCACTCCCATTGGGTGTAATTGTGATGGCTAATGGGTAACAGATTTGTGTATATGTCACTGAAGCCGCATGGTTATCGGCTGGCATCGTTAAGGAATTGGTCGTGTTGGTGCTGGAGTTGTTGCTGGTTCCGCTCCAACTCGCAACCTCCCAACCTGAATCAGGTGCTGCAGTCAGTGAAACCACTTCATTGTAAACATATTGTCCCATAGGACAGGCGGCAGAGTGGGTGGGGGCAGCCACTGGATCATCGCCATCACCTGAATGGCTTAAGCTGAGCGTGTAACAGCGTGGCTTAAAGGTAGCGGTGATTTCATGATCGTTGCTAACTGTCAATTGGGCCGGACTTTGTGATCCTGTGATGTCACCACTCCAACCGTCAAATTTCCAACCAGTGTCGGCAACGGCCGTTAGGGTGACCACGACACCAGCTTGATAGGTGGCTTGATTGGGTTGCTTTGTAACCGAACCATCGCCCACAGTAAAAACATCAACAACAAAAGCAGGAGCGCTTGAGTTTGGTTGAGTTTGATTTTGCGCACTTGCTAAGGTTGTTAAACTAACAGCCAAAGTCAACATCACCAGCGTTAAAACGCCAATGACAAGAATATATTTTCGTTGAGGTTTCCGGTTCATTTGTCGCCTTAAGGAGACCGCAGTTCAAACGATTTTGGGTTTCCGAATACTTTCTGCGATTTACCTACATCTACTGATAATTTATACCTTCATTATAAATCAACCTGTTAGCAGTTCCTAAACTTTTTAGTTTACCTAAGGATGCATTTACAAACAAGATTTTTTCAAAAAAATCTACAAGGCTTGATTCATAAAACAGGTTACAATGGAATGTACATTCTGCAAAGGACGCAAAACCGACGTATGCCCGCCAATTTTTTGACGGGTTGTTGACAAGAGATTAATTATGCAAGCAAATTATATACAAAGATTACGCTTAACGTTTCGCAAAGTTGGCCCCACTCGGTATATTGGGCATCTTGATTTAGCACGTACACTCGAACGATCCTTAAATCGAGCGCAAATACCCATCGCGTTCACACAGGGGTTTAATCGTCGCCCACGGATGGCACTCGCTGTGGCGCTGCCACTTGGTTACACATCCGATGGTGAAATGGCTGATATTTGGTTAACCCAAGCAATGCAACCAGAACAAGCATGCGAACAAATGATGAGTCGCATGGCTCCAGGAATCGAGGTGATAAAGGTTGAAGATATTCCTTTGAAATTGGATTCACTGGAAGCATCAACAACGGCAGCAACCTATATTGTATCCTTTTTGGATCCGCAAGATGGTGAGGGTCTGCAGATCAAGGTTGATGATATTATGAACAGCGAAACAATTATGTGTGAGCGTAAACAAGGCCGTAAAGGCAAAATTAAACGCTATAATTTGCGACCTTTGATTTTTGATTTAACAGTTGAAAATGCAGTTTCAAATCAACCAACTTTGCATATGGATTTATCTTTAATGCCGGCTAAAACTGGACGCCCTGATGAAATCTTGCGCATATTGGATATTGATCCCTTAAGCACACGTGTTCATCGCACAAAAATCACACTAAAAGAGACTGTTTCCCCCGCCTAATTCGCATTAAGTTTGCCTGTAAGTTTCCTTAATTAGTCTTAGAGCAAGACATTATTTTATCCTGCCCAGGAAGGCAACGTTCTAACATGAATTTTAGGATGAATGGTCGTAGCTCCAAAATATGCGAAACGGCCGTTATTTTGCCAACAACCTCAAACCAAAAATACAGGATCGATTGATGCGGAGGAAACATTGGAATTTAATCAAGCTGAGTTAGACCAATTCAGAAATTCACAAAAACCATATGCAAAGCAAAAACGAGAGAGTCGCGTATGGCGCACACTGCGTACATGGGATAAATTTGCATTCTTTTTATATGTAATAGCATTTTTGTTGCTGGTAACTTCAATATTGTTGTTTGCCGTTCCGACCCTGACTTTATTGTTTGCTGAGTTAGGCTTGCTTTCCTTATTGCCAACTGCGCTGTTCGCCATTCCAGATATGATTTTATTTCAAATGGCTACGGGGGCATTTATTGCCAGCGTCTTACTTCTGTTGCTGGCTCGTTGGCGTGTTTTACACAATCGCAGTTTGCGCCCCGAATGTGGCTGTCCTGTTTGCCATGAACGTGAGTTGATTCGTGTACCACGTAAAAGCCGTGACCGTATGTTTAGCTTCATAGGTGTGACAGCTTGGCGTTATGCTTGTCGTAATTGTACCTGGGGTGGACTGCGTGTGGGTGGTCAACGGCCGTTGCCAGCATCCACACCCACGAAAGCGACACCAGTCGCCGTAAACACAGAATCATCGCATATGTCCGCCTTAGATTCCACATTTGAAGAAGTCGTCTATGAATCCAAGAATACTGATCTAACGATAGAATCAGATATTTCTGAAATCGTAATCGAGGCTGAATCTGCTGCCGAAGAAGCGCCATTAGCCTCGCTTTCAGAGCTTGAGTTTGTGGAAGAAGATGCGATGAATGAAGTAACAGAAGAAACAGTAGAATCCTTTCCTGAACCGCTGAAAGTAGCCGAACTTGATGAAAGTAAATTTGATTCAGAATTCGAGCGTTTATGTTACGAAGCAGCCCAAGCTAAATAATCTAGCCCCTTTTTGAAGTCAGGCATAAGTTTTTTTAATAAAGTGCCTGGCTTTTTTTGACAACCCCCTAACAGCAAGCTATAATTTTCAATCGTGTGCATGGGTAAACCAACCACGCCCATGCCTTTGATAATCTACCGCAAACCGACATCACGAGATGTCGGTTCTTTTTGGAGGTAATAGTGTACGCAATAGTAAAGAGTGGTGGCCGGCAATACCGCGCCGAAGAGGGCCAAAGCTTCTCTGTCGAGAAATTGCCCTACGAAGTCGGTGAACAGATTGAGATGTCAGATGTTTTGCTCCTTGCCAATGATGCAGGTGTACAAGTCGGACAACCAACCGTTCCCGGCGCATCTGTCAAGGCCACAGTTGTAGACCAATATCGTGGAAAAAAGATATTTGTCTGGAAATATAAACCCAAGAAACGGTATCGTCGTCGCAAAGGGCATCGTCAGAATTATACCCGCTTGCGCATTGATGAGATTGTAGGTGCATAAGGAGCAATAATCATGGCGCATAAAAAAGGTGCTGGTTCAACACGTAATGGTCGTGATAGTAATGCCAAACGTTTGGGTATCAAACGGTATGGCGGTGAATATGTAATTACTGGCAATATTATCCTACGTCAACGCGGGACAAAATATAAACCAGGTAACCATGTTGGTCTGGGCAAGGATTACACCATTTATTCCTTGATCGATGGCCAGGTCAAATTTGAAAACAAACACGGCCGTAAAGTCGTGAGTGTTTATCCGGTTGAATCATAGGGGCATTGTTATGAAAGAAAATATCCATCCAGAATGGTATCCAGATGCCAAAGTGATTGTGGAAGGTGAGGTCGTAATGACCGTTGGTGCTACCAAACCAGTACTCAATGTTGAAATTTGGTCTGGCACACATCCTTTTTATACTGGAACACAACGTTTATTAGATACTGAAGGTCAGGTAGACCGCTTCATGCGTCGTTTGCGCAAGCGTGAAGAACTGCGCGAAGTTCAAGAGACCCAAGAAGAAAAACGTGATCCAACTAATTTATCTGTTGATGCAATGTCTTTAGGCACACGTGCCACGAATGCATTAGAAGAAGGTGGAATAACTACCGTTGGTGATGTTTTAGAAAAGTTAAATGAAGGGGATGATGCTTTGTTAGCTTTGCCAGGTATTGGTCAGAAAGCTTTGATCGATATGAAACGCTTTTTGCGTGCAGAAGGCCTAATCGAGTAATCTCTACCACCGATTTTTGTTGACTAATTTAGGGCAGATGCGTAGGATACGTATCTGCCCTTTTTTGTTTGTGGTGGGGCTTTTAAGAAATTTATATAACTATACAGGTGTCTCTTGACCGTCATACCCGCGCAGGAATGACCTGAATAGTTACAAATTTATTTCCATTGATACTTAACATCGTATCATTTTGTAAAAATTTTAGCGAAGAAAATAAGAGTTAGAGGACATGACAAAACATACCAAAGGCCGCGTGGAGTTAATATGCGGCAGCATGTTTAGTGGCAAAACTGAAGAGTTGATTCGACGATTACGTCGTGCAGTCATTGCTCAACAAGCCGTACAGGTTTTTAAACCAGTGATTGATGATCGTTTCCATGTGGAAAAAGTGACATCCCATAATGGTATTGGATTTGAAGCCCAACCTGTGAACAAAGCTCACGATATTTATGATTATTTACAACCTGAAACAACTGTAGTTGCCATTGATGAAGTGCAATTTTTTGATCCAGCGGTGATCGAGTTGTGTGAAGAATTGGCCGATGATGGCAAACGTGTGATTTGTGCTGGATTGGATATGGATTTTCGTGGGGTACCATTTGGCCCCATGCCAGCCTTAATGGCGCGTGCCGAAGAGGTGCGCAAGTTGCATGCAATTTGTGTCATTTGCGCGGATAAAGCCAGCCGTACACAACGTTTGATTGATGGACATCCGGCTGCATTTGATGATCCCGTCGTTTTAGTGGGTGCGTCAGAAGTGTATGAGGCGCGTTGTCGCGAATGTCATGCGGTATTAGCACCAAGAAATGGAGGAAGTCATGAGTGAAATTGTACGCAAACTGGAAGATGATGTTGATTATATTCTGATTGACGAGCAGCGTTTACAAGCACGCACGGCAGAAATAGCACAGCAAATACTTGCCGATTATGCCAATGAAAAAGATTTGCTGCTCATTTGTGTTTTGAAGGGCGGTTATATGTTTTTGGCAGATTTGAGCCGTGCTTTAACACGTCCGCATGAGTTGGATTTCATGGGCATTTCAAGTTATGGAGCCGGTACCAAGAGTAGTGGTGCAGTGCAAATCATTATGGATTTGAAGGCACCTATCACGGGGCGAAATGTGTTGATCGTTGAGGATATTATTGATAGTGGGCGCACATTACAATATATGCGTGCAAATTTGTTGGCACGTGGCCCCAAATCGGTACGAATTTGTTCGTTGTTAAGTAAACCGTCACGCCGTGAAGTGGATGTCCCTGTCGAATATATGGGATTTGAAATCCCGGATGAATTTGTGGTCGGTTATGGACTGGATTTTGATGAGGAATATCGCAATCTGCCTTATATTGCTGTGTTGAAACCAGATATTTTTGCGCATTTGAATGAATAATGAACGAGGATTTTATTAAATCGCGAACTTGTCATTCTCACCTTTGTGGGAATGACAAGTTAAAGGTCATGGGATGATTTAATCCCTATTCCTAAGGAACCTGATGATGGATTTGTCGCCGTATGCGGGGCGCTGGGTTGCGCTAATTGGTGAGCAAGTTGTGGGTGTGGGCACAACGGCCGTTGCTGCACAACAAGCTGCTAGTCATAATCGTCCCCGGGAACGGGTAGGCGTGCGTTTTGTGGAACCTGTTGGTGGTGAGCCGTTACCCTTTGATCCTTTGTTGGAACGGTTACGGCCGTTGCTTGCTCAACAAAATATGCCTGTTTACCTGGTGGGGGGGGCTGTGCGTGACGCATTGTTAGGCCGCATTAGCCATGACCTCGATTTTGTCGTGCCGCGCAATGGCATCAAATTGGCTTTTGCTGTTGGAGATGCTTTGCAGATGCCAGCTTATGTCCTGGATCGTGAGCGCGATACCGGGCGCGTGGTTGTGCCGGACAGTGATACGACATTAGATTTTGCCCGTTTTCGGGGCGCAGATTTGACAGCAGATTTATTTGATCGTGACTTCACAATCAATGCGCTGGCATTACCTGCGACGGCGCAAACACATTTGTCTATCATCGATCCAACTGGCGGCTTGGTAGATTTGGAAGCACGCAGGTTGCGGATAACTCATGCAGATGCGCTGACTGCGGATCCGGTACGTGCCATGCGGGCTGTGCGTCTGGCACATACTTTGGGTTGTCGTTTGGATCCGGAGACTCAGAAATTGGTCAAGGCAGCGGCTCCCCTGTTACAAACCATTTCCAACGAACGTTTACGTGAAGAGTTGACGAAAATTCTGTACACGGCCGTTCCGCAATCAGCCCTCCTACAATTATTTCAGCTTGATTTACTGTCTGAAATTTTGCCTGAGGTAACCGCGCTTGAAGGTGTGACCCAATCGCCGCCGCATCATGAACCGGTGTTGGAACATACGTTTTCGGTATTGTCCTGGTTGGTGCGGATTGAAACGGCCGTTTTTGATCACACCAGCGTGCCACAAGAAACAGCGATGCAACAAGTGCAAGCGCTGCTGTCTCCTTTTGCTGAACAATTAAACCACTATTTTGCGCGACCGATTGACGGTGGGGTAGACGGGCGTTTGCTTTTGCGATTGGGCGCAGTTTTGCATGATATTGGTAAACCGCCAACCAGAACCATTGATGAAAACGGCCGTATTCGTTTTTTCGGTCATGAGACGGTGGGTGCTGATCTGGCTGTTCGACGCTTGCATCACTTGACTTTTAGTAATACGGCCGTTAGCCATGTGAAAGGGATTGTCGCTGGCCATATGCGTCCGTTGTGGTTGATTGCCGAAGGTCGTCAACCCACACGCCGTGCTGTTTATCGTTTTTTCCGCGCAACCGGCCAGGCAGGACTTGACATCTGTTTAGTGACCTTAGCCGATTTTTTGGCCACGTATGACGGCACAGGCGATGGTGGTGAATGGTCAGAGTTAATTGACCTGGTCGTGAATTTGTTGGGGTTTTATTTTGAGCAGTATGACGATGTTATCAAACCAACACCGCTTTTGAATGGCCATGAAGTTATCCAAATCCTCAACATACAACCTGGCCCAGAGGTTGGTCGCATCTTACGTCTCATTGAAGAAGCACAAGCCGTGGGAGAAATATCAACACGGTCTGAAGCGATAATATTGGCGCAGCAAATTCATGGATAGATTATGAGGTTGCACTGTTGCACGGTGGCAAAGTTGACTATTTCCACATTGCTGCCTTGCAACCATGCCACTTGCTAAATCGACTCGCCGCAGTGTGGGCAAATATCAGCATCTGCGCGTACGCTGCCTTCACATGCTGGACAAATATACTCAAACTCGGCGCCACATTGGGGGCAGGCTTCATCTTCTTCAGAAACGGCCGTTTGGCATTCAGGACACAACAGTTGTCCGCAATTTTCGCATTCCCCAGCCCCAGGCAAAATAACGATCGCGCAGGTTGGACATTTATCCGCCCACTTTGGCGATTGAACTCTTTGCACCCCACTAGGTCCACAGCGCGGACAAATTTGTTCATCGGCCTCCAAGTGAACCTGGCATTGGGGGCAGGCACGATAATCACATTTGGGGCAGTTGCCCGCACGAGGTTCAAAATGGCCGCCACAATTTGGACAAGCTGCAATTTGTACCATCCCTTTTTCAAGCATCATTGTATGGACGATACGGGCACTGGTGCGAATTTGAACCACTACTTCTTGCTGGCAGCGTGGACATGATTTTGCCCCAGTGGGTAACGCGCTTTCGCAGCCGCTGCAAAAACTTGGAATTAACGCATTGCAGTTAGGACAATAATCCGTACCGGCTGTAAGCTCAAAGTTGCACAGTGGGCAATCCATAAATAGTGCCGCTTGGCAATGGGGACAAATTGTGTCATCTTCATCAATGGTCTTGCCACACAACGAACAAAATGAAGCCCCACAGTCTGCACAATAGCCATCTTCTAGAAAAAGTGGTGTTGCACATTGTGGACATTGCCCGGTGTAATCTTCGTCACTTACCTCGTCTTCATCTGCTTCAAGATTAGCACCACAATATGGGCAAACTGTTGCTTCTGCCGGGACTTCCTCATCACATTCCGAACAATATACGCTGAATTCTGCGCCGCACGTTAGACATTGGGTGGCATCTGCACTAATTGTTGCATAACACTCTGGACAAAATTCCTGTCCACATTGCGGACAGGTTTCTGATTCAGCTTCTAAGGTCGTCTGACATGTTGGGCATTGTGTAGGTGGGGTCATTTTAAGAAATTGGTGTACGGCCTTGGAAGCCAGCATTTAGGTCGTGGTAGTATGTAATTTCATCTTCACCGTAACGCCAACATAGATAAACATCACGGCCGTTTACTTGAGCCAGAAAATCAATCAAACCGGCTTCAAGGTTTTTAATCTCACAACCATACCCTTTGATTTGGTCTATGTGGGCTTCAATGGCTATGAAATCTTGTGCTAAGCGGGTATGTACAGGGCCGCCAAAGTCTGAGCGTATATTTTCAATTTGTGGGCGAATTTCTTTGTAGATGCGCACAACTTTGCCACGACGAGCCAATAAATCGGCCATGAGTGGTCTGATTTCAGCAATTATTTGATTGGCTTCTTGCAGGGTAAAATAGCGTGCTGACATAATGACATACAAAAACGGGGCGCAAGCTGTTAAGCAAGTGCCCCGTTAAGATTTATTTTGTAATCGGCTTGAATGTTAACCGCAGCCACAACCAGCACCAGCTGCTGCTCCCGCGTCGCCTGCTGTTTTGAATGAAGAGCCGCAACCACAGCTTGAAGCTGCATTCGGGTTGTCGATTTTGAAACCGCCACCCATCAGGCTGTCTTCAAAATCAATGGTAGCCTGGTTTAGATACATCATGCTGGTCGGATCAACAAACACCTGGATGCCGTCTTTTTGGATAACATGGTCATATGGACGCGCTTCTGCTTCCAAAGCCATGCCATATTGCATTCCGGAGCAGCCGCCACCAGATACAAAAACGCGCAAGCCATAATCTGGCACATCTTTTTGTTCTAGTAAATCACGTACCATTTTGACAGCACCGGGGGTCAAATAGACAGTTTCTGTAGTTTCAATGGTTTTTTCTTCAATTGTATTTAACATAAGTAGCATCCTCTCAGATTATTTAAGGGCGATATTTTTTAATGCATTGATCACTTGAGATTTTAACAAGTAGTCATCCACCTGTCAATTTCTATCAACCTTTTCTTAAAAATTCTCTGGTTGTCGCTCTGGTGCTGTCATGATAAAATTTTCTCTGTTTAATATGAATTTTCGGGCGCAAATCCTTGCGCCTTTATTTTTGAAAGGTGAAAGCTTATGCTAAAAACACATAGCTGTGGTGAATTACGGCTTGAAAACATTGGAGAAGCGGTTACGCTGGCTGGTTGGGTTAACCGCAGTCGTGATATGGGCGGCGTGATTTTTATTGATTTGCGTGACCGCAATGGAAAAACGCAGGTCGTTGTTAACTCCGGCGATGTCCCCCAATCATTCGAATTGGCGCAGCAAGTGCGCAGTGAATATGTTATTCAGGTAAAGGGAACGGTACAAAAACGGCCAGATGGATTGGATAATCCAAAACTGAAAACTGGTGATATTGAAGTGAATGCTTCTGAGGTCGCTGTTCTAAATCCGGCCAAAACGCCACCTTTCTTGATTGATCGGGATGAAGTTGTGGATGAAAGTTTACGTCTCAAATATCGTTATTTGGATTTGCGGCGCGAACGTATGCAGCGTAATTTGATCATCCGGCACAAAGCGATCAAGTTTATCCGTGATTATCTTGATGAGCGCGATTTTCTTGAAATTGAAACCCCGATTTTGTTCAAATCGACACCTGAAGGTGCGCGTGACTATTTGGTGCCGAGCCGTGTGCACCCTGGCAAGTTCTATGCGCTGCCACAAAGCCCACAGCAGTTGAAGCAGTTGTTGATGGTGGGTGGCTATGAACGTTACTTCCAAATTGCACGCTGTTTCCGGGATGAGGATTTGCGTGCTGACCGTCAGCCAGAATTTACGCAGCTTGATATGGAAATGAGTTTTGTCGAGCGGGATGATATTTTGGATTTGATCGAGGGTTTGGTTTTGGGCATGGTGGAACATACCAGCTTGGTGCCAGCTGCATCAGATTCGATTCCACGCATTAGTTATGCTGAGGCGATGGCACGGTTTGGCACGGATCGGCCTGACATTCGTTTCGGCTTGGAGTTGGTTGATTTGTCGGATATTGCTGGCGCGAGTGCGTTCAAGGTGTTTACCACTAATGTGGCGGCAGGACATCCAGTCAAAGCGATTTGTGTGCCGGGCTGTGGCGATTACAGTCGCAAACAAATTGATGAGTTAGAGACAATTGCCAAGGATAACGGCGCGAAGGGGTTGGCCTGGATGGCGTTAAAGTCGGACAGTGGCGAAATGCGCGGCTTTATTACGAAGTTTTTCACAGTTGAGCAGTTGATTGCCCTAACGGAACGGCTGGATGCGAAACCTGGTGACTTATTGTTATTTGCCAGTGATAAGAAGAGCGTGGTTGCGAGTGTGTTGGGTGCGCTGCGTGATGAATTTGGTTATCGTTTGGGTTATAAAGATAAAAAAGAATTAGCCTTCACGTGGGTGATTGATTTCCCTCTGTTCGAGGAAGAGATGGAAGATGGGCATTGGGCACCCAGCCATCATATGTTCACGGCACCAAAGCGCGATCATATCGACTTGTTAGACAGTGATCCTGGTGCGGTGTTGAGCGAGCAGTATGATTTGGTGTGTAATGGGTTTGAGGTTGCCGGCGGCAGTATCAGAATCCACGAACGGCCGTTGCAGCGCAAAATCATGGAGTTGATCGGTTTTTCAATTGAAGAAGCCAAGGACCAATTTGGTCATATGTTAGAAGCGTTTGAATATGGTGCCCCGCCGCATGGTGGTATTGCGCCGGGTATTGACCGCTTGGTGGCTTTGATGGCTGGTGAACCCAATATCCGCGAGGTGATGGCTTTCCCCAAGACGGCACAAGCGACTGATTTGATGTCGGATTCACCTTCGAGTGTGGCTGAACGCCAGTTAAATGATTTGCATATTAAATTGGCTGAGCCGAAAAAGAAGAAGTAGGTTTCAGACTATTAGACACGGATAAAAGAAACACGGATATTTTATTCGTGTTTTTTTTGTTGAGGGTTCGGATTGTTGAATCTTTATTTGGATTAGGTAAACCACAAAAAGAACTTTGATGAAAAATCGCCGTTGAGTTTGTGGTTTCCTCAGGGAAAACGGGGTGTTTTTGTGGTTTTATTTCAAAGGACTTTCCCGTTTTCACCTAAATGGTGGTGAGGTGGATTATGTTTGATTGGATACGAAATGTATTTGGTCGGAATGACAAGACTTTGGTAGCTAAAAGCGCTCCATCAAAGCAGACGACCTCGAAGATTAACAGTCAAGTAGATACGGCCGTTACGCCTGCCCCTATAAAAATTCCCAGCGGCGAATTTGTGGTTACTTTACAGGCAGATGGTTTGCTGCCGG
>CAYGMR010000076.1:0-6143 GCA_964350725.1 uncultured Ardenticatenaceae bacterium
CTTTACAGATGATCCCCAACTATTACTTGCAATATTTTTATGCGACGGCACATAAACTTGCCGAACAGAAAAAATGGCCGCCTTCGCGTGCCGAAGAAGTGATGGCGATCGAAGCAGAACTGTTAGCACAATATGCAGAACCTGATCGCTACGAGCCGCCGGCAGGTTTGCTGCAGCGCGGTGGTGCCTATTACTCAACTGTCGCTACGCAGTTGCTGAATGCCCATTACAATGATCTCAACGAACAACATGTGGTTAACGTCCCTAATCAGGGGGCAGTCGCCGACTGGCCGGATGAGTGGGTGCTGGAACTGCCGGCGTTAGTTAGGCGTGATGGCATTACACCCATCCCAACTGAGCCATTGCCGCCAGTGGTGTCTGGGTTGATGCAACAAGTGAAGATGTATGAGCTGTTGACGGTGGAAGCGGCCGTGCATGGTGACCGCAATGCTGCTTATCAAGCGCTCCTCGCGCATCCGTTAGGTCCTGCTGTTGATCAGGTCGAAGCCGTTTTGGATGACATGTTGACAATCCACAAAGCGTATTTGCCTCAATTTTGGAGACGTTGATGGCGCCCATGAGCTATTTTCTTGGCGTAGATATTGGTAATTCAAAAAGCCATGCGTTGATTTCTGATGAAAACGGCCGTTGCCTGGGTATGGGCATCTCTGGCCCAGGCAGTTGGGAAGCGGTTGGCTGGAAACAGGCACGACACATCTTGCACGCGATTGTGGGCCAAGCCTGCGTGCAGGCTGGCATACATAAATGTGAGATTGTAGGCGCAGGTTTTGGGTATGCTGGTTATGATTGGCCAGAAGATCGTGCAGGCCATGTGGCGATGATTGAATCAATTGCTCTGGAAAATGCCCATTACATTTTGGGGAATGACACGCTGGTCGGCTTGGTTGCGGGTGCAAAAAACGGGTGGGGGGTGGTTGTCATTGCCGGTACCAGTAATAACTGTTGGGGTCGCGATAGAAACGGCCGTATTGGACGGGTAACCGGCATGGGTTTGCGGTTTGGTGAAAATGGTGGTGCAGCAGAAATTGTGACGCGAGCTGTGCAAGCTGTGGTCGCAGCCTGGACGCTGCGCGGGCCAGCAACAGCATTGAGTGCCGCCTTGGTTGCGGAAGCAGGCGCTGTGGATGTTTCTGATTTACTCGCTGGCCTTGTTCGGGGACGTTATCAACTTGCACCGGCGGCGGCTCCACTCGTTTTTGATCTGGCCGCGCAAGGTGATCCTGTGGCTCAGGAGATTATAACCTGGGCTGGGCAAGAATTAGGCAGCTTGGCGGTGGGTGTGATTCGTCAGCTTGATCTAGAGTCAGAAACCTTTGATGTTGTTTTGTCTGGCAGCTTGTACAAAAGCGGCGCGCCACTTATCGATCCATTGCGGCAAACGATTCATGCTGTTGCGCCCGCAGCGAAGCTGGTACGTTTGGATGCGCCACCTGTTGTGGGTGGTGTTTTATTGGGTATGGAGCAAGTGGGCTTGGAAACGGCCGTTGTGCGTCCCCACCTGCTGGCTTCGGCGAAAGAACTAACCGCCAGATAAATTTCAGCCTATATTGCGCGCGTTTCCTCAAATCGCTATTTCACCCAAAGCATTCACAAAAAAACAGGCATGATTTACGTTTAGTCATCATGCCTGTTTTATTCGTTTTTTCTTGAGCCTGTGCTGAGTCAATCGAAGTATTTGTTGTCGTCTCGTCACGGGCTTTAGATTGCTATGCGTCGGATTTTGTTTCGTTTTCAGCTGGTTTTGTGGATTTTTCACCATCTGAGGCTGACTTAACGGCCGTTAAATCACCCAACGCACTCATCAAGTCCATACCAGTCAATGCTTCGATTGTGGCCGGCAAGGTGGACACGATGTTAGTCACATCGTTTGTGATTTTGGAAGCACCAGAACCAGAGCTTTCGTCGCCACCATTGCTGATAATCACAATGCGGTCAGTTTGGGCCAATGGCTGCGCAACGGCCGCTGCAATCTCGGGCAATTTATCCAACAACTGTTGTAAAATAGCCGCCTGCGTATAATCCTTCCACGCATCCGCTTTTTCGCGGGTTGCTTCAGCCTCTGCGAGACCTTGTTGACGAATCACTTCCGCCTCGGCCAAACCTTTTTGCTTCAAAATTTCAGCATCTGCAATACCACGCGCACGGGATGCGTCCGCTTCCGCTTCACCACGGCGGCGAATCGCTTCCGCTTCACCGGTCGCCTCAGTTTGCAGTTGATATTGACGGGCATCGGCCAGCGTTTGCACCTGGAAGCGTTCGGCTTCGGCTGGTTTGCGCACAGTGGCATCCAATTCTTGCTCACGCCGTAATGCTTCTTGGTGCTGAACTTCGATTTGTTTCTTTTTAGCAGAAACTTCAATCTCAACCTCTTCGGATTTAACCGTTTGGTTGGTGATATTTTGTTGCAGCGTATACGCCAGGTCTGCCTCAGCCTTTTTCCGATTAGACTCACTTTCATAAGCAGCTTGCTGTACTTCAAAATCTTTGCGGCTGGCTGAAATCTTGGTTTCGGCTTCGAATTTGGCTGATTCACCTTCTTGACGCGCACGTGCGCTTTCGATGGTGGCATCACGGGCGGCTTCGGCTTCACCGATAGCGGCATCGCGCTTGACTTGGGCGATACGCGGACGGCCTAACGCTTCAAGGTAACCTTCTTGATCGCTAATGTCTTTGATCACGAAGGAGACGATTTCTAAGCCCATGCTGTTCATATCGTCGCCAGAGACTTCTTGCACTTTCTGGGCGAATGCTTCGCGGTCACGGTACAGCTGTTCAACCGTCAATGTCCCTAAGATAGCGCGTAAATGGCCGGCCAATGTCTCATGGGCTACATGCCGGATCTCTTCTTGCGATTTTGACAGGAATTGGATGGCGGCCGTGCGAATTGAGTTCTCGTCACTGCCGATTTTCACCTGCGCCACACCATCAACTGTCACGGGCACACCCTGACTGCTGGGTACATCGGGGGTGGTGATGTCGATGGTTAAGATTTCTAGGGAGAGGTTGTCAACACGTTCTAGCACCGGCCAAATAAAGGCACGACCGCCGGTAACGATGCGAAAGTTGCTTTTCATCTGACCAACATCGTCGTCACGGCGTCCTTCGCCGCGACCGGAAATGACGAGCACTTCGTTGGGGCCGACTTTCTTGACACGGCTGGCGTAAGCTATTGCCAGTGCAAAGAAGATGAATACAAAAACGAGTAAACCAATTACGACACTTGCCATCGATTTATACCTCCAGGCAACCAGTTAAATTTGATGTGGCTGCCAAAAAATAGTGAATAACAATAAAATTTATTTGGGATCTGTTTTGTCGAGCAACGGCCGTACTAATGCCACACGACCCGTTACATCATCAATACGTACAGGTTGGCCGGTTGGAATCGCTTTGCCCGTGATGGAGCGCGCCCCAAGCGTAACCCGGCCGCTTACATTATCAAATGCGATTGTGCCAATGCCATCGTTAGGTACGGTCACGATCACTTGGGCGTTACGTCCCACGGCATCTTCCGCCAAGCTGTAATGGCTTGACTTGGTTGGTGAAAGTACCTTAAGGAATAGATATTGGGCTGCAAATCCTATGATTAAACCGGTAACGAAGGAAATTAGCAAGCTGGCTAGCGGCCCCATTCCTAACGCCACACTGGTTATCAACCCAGTCACACCAAAGGCGGCACCAAATATAGCCAAAGCAAATGGGCTGATATTGACAAGGCCCAGGTCTGAATCGGCATCAATATCTGAATCGATATCGACGGCATCACCAAACTCAGCGCCCAGCAGAGAAATGATAGCAAAGATGAAACTGATGAGCAGCACAAACCCGTAAACAATATTCAAAGCCGTGGTTGAAAATATATCTTGAAACATGTCAATCTCCATCTAGAAATGAACTACGAAAATTATACTCAATTTTTCTTCCCCTGCATGCCCGCCCCAATAGCAACGCCTATGGCAACGCCAAGTGCGACACCAAGACTTATATTGCCCATTGCTGTCCCCAGAGCTACACCAACGCCAATACCGATTGCGATACCGACCCCCATCATGTTTTGTTGGGGCTTTTCATTATCTTTATCATTTGGATCTGGAGTCATAACATATTTCCTTGTTGCTTGACTGCTCAATGTTTCTTGAACGGCCGTACAACTGAATGGTTGGTGAACGTATTTAGTTGTGTCGCCTGTTGGATTTGAGTATCAGGGTTTGAGTATCAAATACACGCATGCAGACCGACCTACAAAATGATTCGCTCGCAAATCGGCCCACCTGAGAACTACTCGGTGGGAGGTTGTCACGATGTCCACTTACCTCTGATTTTTGAGCGCATTGTTAGACATCGCTAAATTGTTTGTTTTCCAAAAGGCATTGCACTTTATGGAAAATCTCACGCAATTTCATTATACGATTATGGTTAGTATACAGCACATAATTTCCTTTTCCACAGAATTGTAAACCGGTTTACACCTGAACGTTGAAGTAAACTTGCCAGGTTTTGGTCAGACAAAAAGCATTTGTTATAATGTTATGACATTTGGAGGAAGAGAGATGATATTGCAGCAACCTGTTCTTATTGTTGGCGCTGGCCCAGTGGGTTTATCTTTGGCTGTGGCTCTGATTCGGCATGGTATACGTGTGGAAGTTTTTGAAGCGCTGCCGGAACTGAGTGCCGAAATCCGTGCCAGCACCTTCCATCCGGCGACATTGGAAATGTTTGCTGAGTGGGGTGTGGTCGAAGACGTTTTAACCCAGGGCCAAAAGGTTGATCGTTTGACCTATTGGGAACGCCGTTCGCGCACAAAGATCGCAGAATTTAATTACAGTGCGATAGCTAATGACACCCCCTTCCCGTATCGCTTGCAATGTCCACAATCTGTTTTGACACGCACATTACGGCAGTTTATCGAACAGTCACCCCTCGCGAATATGCACATGGCCCATGAGTTGGTGGCTTTTGAGGATGTAGGCACGCATGTCGAAGCCAGATTTGCAACGCCAACGGGTAATGTTGCAGTGCGGGGATCTTATTTGTGTGGCACAGATGGGTCAAAAAGTGTGGTGCGTAAACAGTTGGGCTTGACGTTTGAAGGTAAAACCTATGAAGACCGCTTTTTGCTGATCGGTACGGATTTGAATTTGAAGCCCTATTTTCCTGAGATTGGACCGGTAAATTATATGTATGATCCTGAAGAATGGGTGATTATTTTGCATTTGCCAGATGTGGTGCGTGTGGTGTTTCGATTGCGAGAAGATGAGGTAGCGGCAGAGGCGATGCTGGCAACGGCCGTGCGCCAACGCATCGCCCGGTTTCTAGAAACAGAGGCAGATTACACAATCAAACACGTCTCCAATTACAATGTACATCAACGCGTTGCGGAGACATTCCGGGTAGGGCGGGTGCTGCTGGCTGGTGATGCCGCACACATCAACAATCCGTCTGGCGGTATGGGCATGAACAGCGGCATTCATGATGCCTATCATTTGGCACCGAAGCTGGCGGCTGTTTTAGCTGGCGAGCCAGATTCTTTATTGGACATATACAGCCAGGAACGCCGCCAAGTTGCCATGCAAATGGTGCAAAACTACAGCGACAAAAATTACCGTGATCTAGCGGCACAAAGCCCAGCCGAACGTGAAAAACGTAATGCGATTATGCGAGAAACGGCCGTTGACCCAGCCAAAACACGCACCTATCTGTTACGTGCGTCGATGTTGGATAAGCGTATTTAAATTTATTACAGGGTAAATTAAGTCCCAAAAAAGTGACACAGAGTTGCACGGAGCTTGGATGGAGTTGCACGGAGAGGGTTAGGAGGGATTTCCTCCCAAAACTCTGTGTATCTCCGTGAAACTGTCATGAATTTTCCAGAGAGGTTTAAGATGCAGAGAAGATATGGTTTATTTATTGATGGGGAAGAACGGCCGTCTCATACCAATAACACATTTCCAGTTAGGAATCCGTCTGATGGCAGTGTGGTGGGCTGGGCGGCGCGCGGCGATGGGGTGGACGTGGTGACGGCCGTTGCCTCTGCCCGTCAAGCCTATCCAATCTGGTCAAGTTTAGCGCCAGACGCACGCGAACGGCTGATGCTGCGGGCTGCCGATTTGATCGAAGCGCAT
>CAYGMR010000076.1:6153-15389 GCA_964350725.1 uncultured Ardenticatenaceae bacterium
ACACATTTGTCGATTTAATCATTGACGAAAGTGGCTCCACCATTCGCAAAGCACGCCATGAAGTCACCTATGGCGCGAGCTTGATGCGTGCGGCGGCGGGTGAGGTGCGACGGCTGTATGGCGATACCTTCCCCAACGACAAGCCGCACCGACTTTCCATTGTCATACGTGAACCGATGGGCGTGGTTGTGGCGATTTCGCCGTTTAATGCCCCCCTTGTCTTGTTGATCAAAATGATCGTATTTGCTCTGGCGGCTGGCAACGCAGTGATCGCTAAACCGTCTGAAGAAACACCGCTCGTTGCAGTTGAATTGGCAAAAGTTTTGCATGCCGCTGGTTTTCCAGCCGGAACATTGAATGTCGTCACTGGTTTTGGAGCAGAAACGGGATCCGTATTGGTTGATAACCCAGACATCAACGCAATCGCATTTACCGGTTCAACCCGTACAGGTGTACATATTGCCCAGGCAGCCGCACCCCATATGCATCGTTTGCAAATGGAATTAGGCGGCAAAAACCCGTTGTTAATACTCAATGATATGGACCCGGTTGAGGCGGCTGACATCACTGCTGTCGGTGCATTTTTCCATGGCGGACAGATTTGCATGTCGAGTTCGCGCATTTTGGTGGAACGTGAGATTGCACGGCCGTTTGCTGAGGCCTTGGCGCAAAAGGCAGATGCACTGTTTCTGGGCGATTTGCGTGATGAACGCACAGCTTATGGACCGCTGATCAACCAATCTGCCCTAGATAAGGTACACGCGCATGTGACAACGGCCGTTGCTGCCGGTGCAGAATTGTTAGCTGGTGGCGAACCGCATCATGGGCTCGTCTACAAACCGACTGTCTTATGGGAACCGCCACATGAAACGGCCGTTTGGTGTGAAGAAACCTTTGGCCCAGTTGCTACTGTGGTGGCTGTAGCGGATTTGGAAGAAGCAATTGCGCTGGCTAATGACAGCAAATATGGCCTCAGCGCGGGCATTTTGACCAATGATTTACAGCGCGGCATGAGAGCTGCCCGCCGTATCCGGGCCGGATCGGTGCATGTGGGCATGCATTCCTTCCAAAGTGATGCGATGGCTCCGATTGGTGGTTATGGTTTGTCGGGATTCGGCCGTTCGGGCGGCAAATACAGCATTGAGCATTTCACCGAGTTGAAATGGATTGCACTGGAGTTGGGGGAAACGAAACGGCCGTTTTAGGTCCTTTTGCCACGAATTTCACGAATGACACGAATTTGGGCCATTCTAATTCACGTCATTCGCGGCACATCTTTTCTAATTTATCCAGGTTAGTACCTTATCAGTAAAGTTCTTGTTTTTTGTACAAGGATTTTCGCCACGAATGACACGAATTTTACGAATTTAGGCCATTTTAATTCGTGTCATTGGTGAAATTCGTGGCAGATTTTTTCTGGTTTATCCAGGTTAGGATTTACGAATTTTGTGTTTGGGTTTATGATTACGGTTGAGCAATTATTCTGAATCATAGATCGATACGGTTCAGTCAGGAAAAAGCAAAACCACCAATTCGAGGTGCTCTATGAAAAAACAAACGCCATTTTTACTCATAACCCTAACCCTTATTTTTGCTGGACAATTGATGCGGGTTCTCTTTCCATCTATTGGCTGGTATCTACGTGACACCGTGAAAGTGGGTGTCACCGGGTTAATCCCCTACGCGCTGGGACCATTTTTGTTGGGCTTTATTGGCTTGATTCTAGTCAAAAAAATGAAGCCGCGCAATTTGCTTTTAATGGCTGGCGGTGGCTTGATGTTGGCGCGTCTCGCGGAACAATTTTCGATCTGGCCCAGCGTCGATTTAGGGCTTGCTATGTTTGGCATTGTTTGTTTTCTGTGGCTGCTGCCCTTGTTGGTTGGGTTTGGCACCAGTCCTTTCGTTTATGGCACTTTGATGGGATTGGCGCTGGATACGGCTTTGAAGGCTTTGACCCACACACTGGACTTGAGTTGGATTTCTGATGTGTGGGCGACATTCATTGTGGCACTTTTGGTGGGTATTTACTGGATTGTGGTTTATGTGGCAGCGAAACGGCCGGATGTCAACGGCCGTTCCTGGCGTAACAGCATTCCTTTGCTCGGTTTTGGATTGTGGCTGCTGCTGCAATGGCTGATCATCTACAATCAGGGTTGGGTCACAACCCTTACCGGATGGTCACAACCCGTTGCCCTGCTGCTCATTTTGTTAGGTAGTTTAGGTTCTTTCTGGGTGGCGGCAAAATTACCGCACAATAAACGCTGGGCTTTCTTGGGCGTGATCTTCTTTGTTTTTGCTGTAGTTGCCATGTTGCAGTTTTCCGATGGATTTGCCGTATTTTTGCTGCTGGCTTCGACCTGTAATGGAATCATTTTACCTTTGTTAGCCGGACAAAGTGCCAGTCGGCCGGGTACCAGTTTGGTTCCGTCGGCATTCATGTTGAGTGTGAGCATGCTTTTGTTTGTGCTCGTCGCTTTGCTTTATTATATTTCCTTGGAGCTGCCGCTGCCATTTGGTCAGGCAGAAATTCCTATCTTTGTAGCCGCGTTTGTGGGTGTGTTGGCGTTTTTGGGCATCTGGTTGCATTCAGAAACGGCTGCTTCGACGGCGCTCAGTACAAGCACTTCGACTGCGCTCGGTACAAACGTTCCGGCAGCAGAAAATACATCGCTCCTGTTGAAAATCACAGGCATTTTGCTTATCTTCCCCCTCATTTTGATCATCGGCGACACTTTCTCGCCACCGCCCCCTGCACCAACCGCCGACTATCCCATCAAGGTAATGACCTATAATTTACATTCTGGTTTTGGCACAGACGGCCGTCAGAGAATAGATGAAGTTGCTGATGTCATTGAAGCATCTGGCGCGGATGTGGTTGGTTTGCAAGAGGTTTCGCGCGGCTGGATGTTAGATGGCAGTGTTGATCTGGTTGCCTGGCTGGCGCAGCGACTGGATATGCCGTATGTGGCCTTTTTTAGCACGGTCGAAGACCCATTATGGGGTAATGCCGTGCTGAGCCGTTATCCAATCACCCAGGTCGATACAGGACTACTGCCTGAAATGGGCACACTCATCCGGCGCGGCTATGTGGGTGCGACGATTGATGTCGATGGTCAAGAGCCACTTTTGTTCATGACGACCCATTTACAGCACAAAGCAGATGATTTGGAAGCGGTACACATGGCACAGTTGGATGTGATTTTGGATTATTGGGCGCAACGGCCGAACAGTATCCTCGTCGGTGATATGAATGCACAGCCTGGCTGGCCGCAAATAGATATGGTGCTGGATGCGGGCTTCGAGGATTCCTGGGCAGAAGCGGGCGAAGGGCCGGGTTACACCGCCAATGCCGCCGATCCGCAGCATCGCATCGACTGGGTATTCCATACGCCCGACATACAAGCGCTAGACGCAGAGGTCATCGAAAGCCAAGCGTCTGACCATTTCCCGGTTGTTGTGACGATTGAGCGTTAAATCTATTTCGTTGTTCTTGACGATTATGTGTACTTAATCGCCAGCCGTTTTCAACTTAGCGGTTTGGAGAACGGCTGGCTAGTGGTAAGCGTTCTTTTCTCAGTGAAGTTATTGTCGAACGCTTACTTCGTACCTCACGTTATCGCTGATACGTACATTCTCAGGTTGTAGGTTCGCCACATTGACAGCCAACTATAGTTTGCGTTAAAATGCTGGAGTAATATCCAAAGTATGAATAGTAGTCAAAAGAAACACGTCGTCATCTATTGTAAGGTGAATGGGAGTGAACCTTTCACAAAATGGCTCAACAGTTTGCGTGATCCCGCGACACGCAGACGCATTTTGAAACGGTTGTTACGAGTTGAAAATGGTCATTATGGCGATTTTAAGCAGCTGGGGGAGGGGATAAACGAGTTGCGTTTCTTTTTCGGTGCAGGGTATCGTATCTATTTTGGGGAGGATGGCGATAAGATTGTCGTTTTGTTGTGCGGTGGTGATAAGAGCAGCCAAACGAAAAATATTAAACAGGCAAGAGTTTATTGGCAGGAGTATTTACACAATGCGAACATTTAGAACATTGGAAGATGTCACAGTCGAATATTTTGTAGATCATCCTGATGAGGTTGATCCTTTTTTGAATGAAATGTTTGCGGATTATGCTGAGAGCGGGGATTTGGCCGAATTGCTTTCTGCACTCCGCATCATTGCCCGTGTACGCGGCATTACCCAAATTGCGGAACAGGTAGGTATGACCCGTCAGGGGTTGCAAAAAGCTCTGTCAGCCCACGGAAACCCCCGCCTTGATAATATCAGTGCGATTATGAAGGCGTTGGGTTATCAATTAATGCCCGTTAAATCTGTAACAGCAATATGAATCTTACCTCCGAAGAGCAAGCGTTACTCGATTCTGTCGAGCGTGGCGAATGGCAAACTGTGCCTAATTTTGAAGCAGGAAAAGCACGTTATCAGCAGTACGCACGGGCGACTATCAAAAAAGACAAGCGGGTCAATATTCGCATGACCAGTAATGATCTAGCAGCGCTTCAAGCGCGCGCGCTTGAAGAAGGAATTCCTTACCAAACGCTGATCGCAACTGTTTTGCATAAATATGTCACAGGGCATTTGCGTGAAGTGACATAAAAATGATGTTTAGGCAAGTTTATGCTTAACGGCCGTTTAAATACTCCAACAAATATTGACCTGTATACGATTTAGCGACTTGCGCTACTTGTTCGGGTGTGCCTTCGGCGATAATCTCGCCACCACGGTCGCCGCCCTCTGGTCCCATGTCGATGATGTGGTCAGCCACCTTGATGATGTCCAAATTGTGTTCGATGATCACCACCGTGTTGCCTTTGTCTACCAGTCGATTCAATGCTTGAATTAGTTTAGCTACATCATGCGAATGTAAACCCACCGATGGCTCATCTAAAATGTAAATTGTGCGTCCGGTAGCGATTTTTGACAGTTCGCGACTGAGCTTCACACGCTGCGCTTCGCCGCCACTGAGCGTGGGGGCTGGTTGACCCAGATGAATATAGCCCAATCCGACTTCCGCCATCGTCTTTAATTTGCGTTTGATCTTGGGGATATTAGCAAAAAATTCCAGCCCTTCATCAATTGTCAAATCGAGTACTTGGGCGATATTCAAATCTTTGTAAGTGACTTGCAGCGTTTCACGATTGTAACGCGAGCCATGACAAATATCGCAGGGCACATAAATATCAGGCAGAAATTGCATCTCGATGCGGTTTTGTCCTTGTCCTTGACATGCCTCACAACGACCGCCCTTCACATTAAAACTGAAGCGACCCGGTTTGTAACCGCGTACTTTGCTTTCCGGCATACCGGCAAAGAGGTCGCGAATAGGGTTAAATAGATTGGTGTAGGTGGCTGGATTCGAGCGTGGTGTACGGCCGATCGGGCTTTGGTCGATTTCGATGACTTTATCTAAATGTTCTAACCCCGTGATGCTGCTGTGTTTGCCGGGCAGTGGTTTGGAACGATAAAAGTGTTGGTTGAGCTTTTTGCTCAGGATTTCGATCAGGAAAGAGCTTTTGCCGCTGCCACTCACGCCAGTGATGCATACAAATTTGCCCAAAGGAATGTCGATATCCAGGTTTTTGAGATTGTTTTCGTTTGCGCCAACGATGGTTAACGATTCGCCTGTGCCCTTGCGCCTTTTCTTGGGTATTGGAATGCGCATACGGCCGCTTAGATAGTTGCCAGTCAACGATTTTTTGTTTTTGGCAATGGTTTCAGGTGTGCCTTCGGCGACCAGTTCGCCGCCATGTTTACCAGCGCCAGGGCCTAAATCGATCACCCAATCGGCCGAGCGCATCGTGTCTTCATCATGTTCGACAACGAGCACCGTGTTGCCCAGGTGATGAGACGGCCGTTATCCCGCTGATGCAAACCAATACTCGGCTCATCCAGAACATACAACACACCCATCAATTGGCTGCCAATTTGGGTTGCCAACCGAATCCGTTGGGCTTCGCCACCACTCAATGTGCCCGCAGTACGATCCAATGTCAGATAATCCAGCCCGACATTGATCATAAAGGAGAGCCGTTCACGAATCTCTTTCATAATTGGTTTGGCAATTAATTGTTGGCGTGCGGTGAGGGGCGTTGTGGTTAATTCTTCTAACTGTTGTGCCCAGCCCAGGCTGTTGAGTACAGGTTGTTTGGTGATTTCAGCGATGTTGCAATCGCCAATGCGCACGGCCAGTGGCACCGGCTGCAAACGTGAACCACCACAACTGCTGCACGGTTGATCGACCATGAATCCGGTTAATTTGTCACGCACATAATCGGAGGTTGATTCATGATAACGTCGCCATAAATTGGGAATGACACCTTCGTAGCGGGTCTTATAATCGCGTGTGTGGCCTTCACGGTTGATGTATCTGACAGTGACTTGATCTTGTCCGCTGCCATGCAGCAAAATATGCATCTGGGCTTTTGTCAATTCACGTACAGGCACATCAGTTGGAATCTGAAAGTGATCGGCCGTTGCTTTGAGCAACTGCCAATAATAACCAGCTTTGTCGTCGGTTGGCCAGCCGCTGATGGCACCATCGCGCAAGCTTAAATCTTTGTTGGGCACGATCAAATCTTCATCGAGTTCCTTTTTTGTACCCAGGCCCTGGCATTCGGGGCAAGCACCATGTGGGCTGTTGAAACTGAATGTGCGCGGCTCAATGGGTGGGATGCTGGTGCCGTCATATGGACAGTAAAGATGCTCTGAATAGAGATAATCTTGCTGATTATCGCGGTCGGTCACGTCGTTGATGATGACGATGCCAGCGCCCAAACCCAAAGCGGTTTCGATGGAGTCATTCAACCGTGACCGATCTGAACGTGCTTCTTCACTTTGATCTTGCGCATCATGCCGGATGACAACCCGGTCTACGACGGCTTCAATGTCATGGTTTTTATATCGATCGAGTTCGATCTCATCATCTACCGAGCGGATTTCACCATTGACCCGCACACGCACAAAACCCGCCTTGCGTACATCATCGAAGATGGTTTGGTGATGGCCTTTGCGCCCTTGCACCAGCGGTGCCAAGATTTGCAAACGGCTGTTTTGGGGCATGTGCATCACATTGGCGACGATTTGTTCGGCTGACTGTGGCATGACAGGCCGATCACATTTGGGGCAATGGGGTGTGCCGGCGCGTGCAAAAAGCAGCCGCAGATAATCGTAGATTTCGGTGACGGTGCCCACGGTGGAGCGGGGGTTATGGCTAACCCCTTTTTGGTCGATGGAAACGGCCGGGCTTAACCCTTCGATTTGGTCAACATCTGGTTTTTCCAGTTGACCCAAGAATTGGCGCGCATAGGCGGACAGCGATTCCACATAACGTCGCTGCCCTTCAGCAAAAATGGTATCGAAGGCTAGCGAGGATTTACCAGATCCGGAAAGACCGGTGATGACCACGAGTTTGTCGCGGGGAATTTCTACGTCGATGTTTTTGAGGTTGTGTTCGCGTGCGCCGCGCACGATGATTCTATCAAGGGACATGCTTTTTTTCCTGTCGGTAAACTGCGGGAAGTGTTTTGCAAAAAAATGCGTAAGAAATCCGCGGTTTCCTCAGGTAATTCACAGCATGTGCTTCATTTAAAAAGCATGTTGTGAATTACATAAATTTATTAGCTCATTTGTACTAAACCGATCCTCTATTCTAGCATGGAAACGGCCGTTTGTTAATGTTAAATTGTAAATTCTTAATGGTTCGAGGTATAACTTTTGTATGTGGGAAAAATGTTTATTATTGTGGGGACTTAAGTGGCTTTGTCTGGTTTTGCTGGTGACTTCGTTGGTTATAGGCTGCCAAACGGATGAACCACAAGCGCCAACCCCTACGCTTGGACGACCGGCTTTGGCGCGCGTAACGGCCGTTGCCCCCCCCACACAAGCCCAAGTCACCATCGCAACGGCCGTTGCCACCCCCCAGACCGCGATTATCAATCCCACACCAACCCTTTTACCGACCATCCCACCGTCAGCCAGCCCAACAACCATCACGGGCCCCGCCTTCACCAACTTGCGCACAGCAGAAACGGCCGATGCGCCGCCACAATCCATATTTCCCGCCGGAACCGAAGAGATTTATGCGCTCTGGGAGTTCCACAATATGGACAGCAGTCTGCGCGTCATGCGTTTGTGGCTGCAAGATGGCCAGCCGTGGAAGGTGTTTGAAGGCTATTGGGATGCGCCAAGATACGGCCGTGACGGCACCGTCAACGACACCTACATCTACGATTACATTGGTGAAGGTATTCCGCCTGGACAATATACATTGCAGTTGTATATTGAAGGTGTCTATCAAGGTGAGGTCGATTTTACGATTTCAAATACAAAATAGCCTAGCTCATTGCCAAGCGGGAATTCATTATCTACGTTATCAACAAAGGTTATCTGATAGAAGAAGGTTGCTTGATTTGCGGCGACACCAACATCAACAAAGGGAGAATACACATTATCAACGTATGGTGTAGTAGGGTTGAAATATGGTGTTGTGTTGCGATAAATTTGGTGGCTTGCAGCACCTTGAAATGAATCCCAGATGAGGACAATATCATCATCATCAATTTCCACTTGGGGGCATACCACATTTGTGCTGGCGAAGTATATGATTCCTGACAACCATTCCTGAAATGCTTCATTTTGAGGTTCACATAAGTAAGTGTCATAAAAATATAATTTATCCAAACTAGATAAATCTACAAAGGATAGTGGAATACTCCCACTGATTTGATTATTATTCAGTTCAAGCCTTTGCAAAATACTGAGGTTGCTTAGTTCTGGTGGAATGTTGCCTGTTAGCTGATTGTGATCCAGAACTAAAAACTTCAAATTGTTGAGGTTGCCAAGTCCTGATGAAATATTGCCAGTTAATTGATTACCAGACAAGTTCAAACCCTGTAAATCATTGAGGTTACCCAACTCTGGTGGAATGCTGCCTGTTAGCTGATTCGTATCTAGGTATAGATTCTGCAAATTGTTAAGGTTGCCTAATTCTGGTGGAATGCTTCCAGTTAATCGGTTATTATAGACATTAAGAAAAAGATTTTGGTTTGTGTTAAGCAATCTCTCCTAATGTTTCACAATATCGACCCATTAACGATAATACTTCAGTTGGCATTGAAGCAAAAAAGTCAAGGGCATCGTCAACTGTTTTCATCAATTTTTCAAACGTGTCGAAGTAATGATTATGAGTGGCGCGTGCCTTGAGCTTTTTCCACAAGAAC
>CAYGMR010000077.1:0-15381 GCA_964350725.1 uncultured Ardenticatenaceae bacterium
AGTCGATTAAGGATGCCCTCGATCCCAACGGGATTATGAACCCGGGCAAGGCAGGTTTTTAAGCATGGCTATTAATCATATTGAAACCCTTGAAAACTGCCGCTTTTGTTTGATGTGCCGCCATGTAGCGCCGCTGGCAGTGGTGACAGACATAGAAACCTTAACACCCCATGGCATTGCGCTGATTGCTACCTCTGTAGAGCGCGGCTTAACGGACTGGAATGAGGAAACGGTGGGTGTCATCTACAGCGAGGCTGATGACGGCGTTTGTCGGGCTCATTGTGTCTTCGACCAGCCACATCCTGAGGCGGTTGCGGCGGTGCGTGCTGAGTTAGTTGAACAGAATTTAGCGCCACAGATCGTGTATGAGTTGCAGGCGGCGTTGGAAAAATGGGCCACGCCTTTTGCTGAAAAACCAGTTGAGGCTGCTTCTGGTACAGGTGATGTGGCTCTTTTTGTCGGTGACGAGGCTAAATATCTATGGCCGGGAACGATGCCTGCTGTACAAAAATTAGTGGCAGCAGCTGAGGGAGGGCCAGTGATTATCGGCAACGGCCGTTCTAGCGGTTTGTTGGCGACATCATTAGGACTGCGGGCAACGGCCGTTGCCTTAGCGGAAGCCAACCTTGCTGAAATCAGAGCGTCTGGTGCCAAAACGCTGCTGGTCTTATCCCCTGGTGATTATTTCACCTTCAAGCAGGCCTACAGTGAACGGCTGGACATCGAATTTCCTGATGAGGTTGAGATCGTTGAACTGACCACCTGGTTAGCACAACAAATGGATGCCGGCGTATTGAAGTTCCGGGCAGATGCGATTGCTGCTGAAGTTGCCTATGTCGATCCGACCCATGCTGTGCGTGTACCTGGTCGGGAAGATGTGGTGAGGGGGTTGGTAACGGCCGTTGCTACCTCAAAACCACGCGAACTCTTCTGGCGGCGTGGTCGCGGGCATCCCGTCGGCAGCACCCATTTGCAATTCAGCCAACCTGAGTTAGCTGAAAAATTGACCCGAACACGCTTGCAAGATGCCCAAAACAGCGGCGCAAAAACAATTATTTGTGAAGCCCCTGGCACACTACACCAACTTAGTAAATATGCATCTGAGTATGGGTTGCAGGTGCTGGGATTGTATGAATTATTGGCAGAACAACTTACATAACGTGTCAATGTCATAAACAAAAGCTTTGACGACTCGGATAGAAAAAACGCAGAAGTGAATTTTGTTCAAAGTTGTGTGTCTGAATCCGTGTTTCCTTTTATCCGAGTCACCTAAAGATAACGCGTATAGCGCACATTTTGCGGACAAACCCTGTATTGTGTACCAGTGGAATTCTACGCAATACGCAATACGCAATTCTCAATATTATCAACATTTTTTTAACCTTGAGGAGGTAACAATATGCATCTTTCTATGCACAATTGGATGAGAGCAGAACCTATTGAAGTCACGATTCGGCGTCTGGCCAAGTATGGCTATGAGAGTATCGAAATTGGTGGCGAGCCCGATAAATATGATACCAAGGATTTGCGAAGTGTCTTAAAAGAGAATGGGATTCGCTGCTGGGGTTCTATTAGCCTGATGTTTACCGGTTTAGACCTGATTCAAGCAGATGAAGCCGGCCGGGCGAACACCATCGATTATTTGAAGAAATGTGTCACGATGGTCAAAGAACTCGATGGCGAAATCATGAGTATTGTTCCATCAGAAGTTGGCAAGGTTACTGCGCAAGCTGACGCCGAAACGGAATGGGCTTGGGGCGTCGCGGGGCTTAAAGAAGTAAACGCGCATGCCCAAAAAGAAGGTATTCGTGTTGCTGTCGAGCCATTAAATCGTTTTGAAACCAACTTTATTAGCCGTGCAGATCAAGCTGTCGAACTAGCAAAAGCGGTTGGTCCTGATGTTGGCGTATGTCTTGATGCCTTTCATATGAACATTGAGGAAGCCAATTTTAGGCAGGCGATGTTGAATACGGGCGATTTAATTTATGATTTTCACGTAGCAGATAACAATCGCATGGCTCCAGGTCAAGGAGCCCTCAACTGGCGCGACATCGTCGGCACGCTCAAGGAAATTGGTTACGATGGCGCACTCACAGTTGAATTTGTGGCTCCTTTGGATCGTACACCTGCCAATCCTTACAAAAACGCTACAGCATCGGCCGAGAAAGAACTCACCGCCGAACAGCTCAAATTCATCGAAGATCATGGTTCTGGCGTACTTTCGGAAGAGTTTTATAGCTGGCTGGTTGAAACGACAGCGAATACGTTGTTGCCATTGATTAAATAGCGTTAATCGTAGTGCGTAGTGCGTATTTCGTAGGGTTAACTCACTACGCACTACGCATTACGCACTATTGCCATCCTAAACCATTATGCAAAAAAATGTTGTTTTAATCGGCACGCTTGACACCAAGGGGCCGGAAATTAAATATCTACGGGATCGTTTGCAGGCTTTGGGCTTGGGCACGATTGTGATTGATTCTGGCATTTTGGGTGAACCGCTCGATATTGTGCCGGATATTGATCATGCTGAAGCGGCGACTTATGGTGGCACGACAATTGAGGCGTTACGCAATGCGGGTGGGCGCGGCACGGCCGTTGCTGGTATGCGTGCAGCGCTGAAAAAGTTAACGTTGGCGTTGTATAGAAACGGCCGTATAGATGCCATCGTGAGCATGGGCGGCGCAGAAGGTGCTGTCATGGGGGCCGCTGCAATGATGGCGCTGCCTGTCGGTGTGCCCAAACTGCTGGTCTCGCCGATAGCATCTGGCTACCATTTCTTTGCACCGTTGGTGGGCACAACCGACATGATGGTCGTGCATTCAGTGGTTGACATTCTGGGTTTAAATCCAATCGCCTGTACGATTTTTGATAATGTAGCTGCTGCTATTGCTGGTATGGTCACGCACGGGCATGGTCTGCCGCGGCCCAAAGCAGGCGAAAAATATGTGGCTGTGACTATGTTGGGCAATACGACCAAAGCCGTCATGGCTATCAAAGAATATTTAGCCGAATATGGGTATGAAGCGGTTATTTTCCATTCAAACGGTGTTGGCGGCCCGGCCATGGAAGAATTAGCAGCTGAAGGGCAGTTCGTCGGTGTGATCGACTTCACAACCAATGAAATTTATGATCCCCTGGTTGGTGGTATTCATGATGGCGGTCCTGACCGGCTCAAACGAATTGGCTTATTGGGCATACCGCAAGTTGTCGTGCCGGGCTGCATCGACTTTTCGGTTTGGAATGCCGGCACAGTGCCTGCTGAATTGAGTGATAGACCGCTCTTTGACCACAATCCCGAATATTATTTGGTGCGTACCTCGCATGAAGAAATGATTCAACTTGGTCATATTTTTGCGGAACGTTTGAATATGGCTGAAGCGGAGGTCATGATTGCTGTGCCGACGGGTGGCTTATCTTTGGGCAATGTGCCCGGCGGCCCGTTCTGGAACCCGGAAGCGGATGCAGATTTCTTAAAGACTGTGCAGGCAGAAATTCGCCCTGACATCCCTGTGTTGACCTATGCGCGTCATGTCAATGACCCAGAATTTGGCCGTGAAGTGGCGGCTTTGTTTGTAAAAATGATGAAAAAGGAAAAATAGAATGATTGCAGAAAACGGACGTGATTATAAAGAACTGCCCCATTTGACTACGGGGGATGAAGAATTTCGGGCAAAATTTTTGTCATGGGATATTGGCGATCTGACTTTTGTAGATATTAAGGAATATCTGACGCAGAAAGATTTAGTTATTGTGCCGATGGCCAGTCTGGAACAACATGGGCCACATTTGCCTTTGTATACGGACACAATAACGGCCGTTGAGATGTCGCGCCGGGTATCTGAGTTGATTGGCGTCTTGCACACGCCACCGATTTGGATGGGGTACTCGCCACAGCATATGCACGAACCGGGTAACGGCCGTGGCACCATCACCATGCGCTCTACAACCATGCTGGCGATTATGTACGATGTCGCTCGCAGCCTAATTCATCATGGTTTTAACCGCATCATCTTCATGAATGGTCATGGCTCCAATGTCAAAATTGTTGATCCGGTATTGCGTAAATTGCGTTATGAAACTGGCGCGTTGATCAGCTTCGTCAAACCATATATGGAACGCTATGTGGGTATCCTTGAAGGGCTGATGGAAAATCCGCCGGAGGAAACACCTGGTTGGCACGCAAGTGAACTTGAAACAGCACAAGATTTGGCCTGGAATGAAAAATTAGTACGTATGGATCGTGCTGAACATACCAAAGCGCATATCCCCGCTTTCTTGCCACCCACATTTGCCAAAAAAGATGGCATGCCTGATGTGGAGTTTGAAGGCTATAATTACTTTAACTTCCCCATGGATCATCATGAATTTATCGAGAGTGGGGTCATTGGTAACCCGCTGCGTGCCACGAAGGAAAAAGGCGAAGAATCATTCAGCCGCTTATCAAATTATGTTGCACGCGGTATTTTGGAATTGATGAAAGTACCGGTCGAAGTCCACAACCGCGAATTTATCGACCGCGTGATGTAGTTTTTGCGGAGGCTGCAACGAATTATAGAAGGAACGAATTTGTTGTGACTGTCCTCAAATTTCAAATCATAAAAATATGTTGAACAAAAAGTTGGGTTTTACGCCCAACTTTTTCTTTCTTACCACAAACCAAACGTTGTGTGAACCTTTTTTGTTGGGGATAATTGATAGGGTGAGATTTAGAATAATAGCATGGAGAAAAATATGAAAGTTATCCATATGGGTGTAGGTGGTTTTGGTGAGCATTGGTCAAAAGTGTTGGCAGCCAGCGATGATGTTGAGGTCGTGGCTTTGGTTGACGTGAGTGAAGCGGCGCTTGCGGAGACATGTGAGACCTTTGACTACGATCCACAAATCTGTTTCCCGACTTTGGATGCGGCACTTGCTCAAATTGATGCCGATTTGCTAATTTGTGTGACACCGCCTAAATATCATCCTGCACATGTAACGGCCGCTTTGCACGCCGGTTTGCATGTGATTTGCGAAAAACCAATGGCCAATTCGTTGGATGAATGTGTGACCATGTTTCAGGCCGCTCGTGCATCTGAGCGTCAATTTATAGTGAGCCAGAATTACCGTTACCGGCCAGAAATGCAAACATTGGCACAGCTGGTTCGGGATGGGGTGATTGGCACAATTGGCCAAATCAAGCTCGATTTTTATAAGGGGTGGTATTTTGACGAAGATAATTTTCGGCGCACGATGCCGAATCCGATGATCGTTGATATGTCGATTCATCATTTTGATTTGCTGCGTTTTGTTACAGGATTGGAAGCGGAGACGGTGCGTGGTGAAGCGTGGAACCCGCCCTGGTCTGATAACACGGGCGATACCTCCACAGCCCTGCATTTCAGGCTAAATAATGGGGCGCGTGTGGTTTATAACGCCAGTTGGTGCGCACAGGGTGATTTTTGTGATTGGAATGGTAATTGGCTGATTGAGGGGGATAAAGGCTCGCTTGAGTATAAGAATGGTGAAATTACGCTGAATAAAGCCAACGGCCGTTACCAGGCAATAGAAACCGAAACAATCGAACTCCAAGCGATGGCCTTAACAGATCAAGCCTATTTGCTGCGTCGTTTTATCGAGGCGACCCAAAAAGGTAACCGCGCAGAAACGGATGTGGCCGACAATTTGCGTAGTATTGGCATGGTGTTTGCGTCCGAAACGGCCGTTGCCAGCCAGCAAATCACCCCCATTCTAACACCTGAACTTGAAGCCTTGTTGGCAGCGGATAAACAAACACAAATGGATGTTCAGGAGTTAATGACACGCTATGCCGCCGGCGAACGCAACTTTCAAGGTGTTGATTTAAGCGGGGTCGATTTATACGAAGCCCAGCTTGAAGGCATTGACTTGAGTCAAGCTAATTTAGCCAATGCCAATTTGAGCATGGCTAATTTAAGCGGCAGCAACTTAAGTCACACAAATCTGGCTGATACCAACTTGAGCGGGACAATTCTCAAAGGGGCTAATTTGAGCCAGGCTAATTTGACTAGAGCCGATTTGAGCTGGGCTAACTTGAGCCAAGCAAACTTGACTGCGGCTGACTTAAGCGCGGCTGTAATGAAGATGGCTATTTTAATAGGCACGCGCTTTCGCGGCACAACGATGCCAGATGGCACAAAACGTTAGTCCGTTAGCAATGAAATTTTTGTACAATGAACAAGAAAAATATCAAAGATTACGCAGATTACACAGATTCCTTTTTTAATCTGCGAAATCTGCGTAATCTTTGATAGCCTTTTTGGCTCTGGCTTGTCCAGGTGAGGATAATGAGAATGAAAAAAAGTATCGGGATTATTTTTAGTTTACTATTATTGTTCGGCTTATTGGTTGCTTGCGGGGGCGATGATGTGCCAGCAGTTGCAGAACCTACTCAGGAAACGGCCGAAGTTATTGGAGAAACGGCCGTAGCCCCAGAAGTTGAAGAGAACACAGACTTGAAAGATGCTCGTCAGGACACAGCAATTCCTGCAGAATGTTTTGAAAGCGATGATGCTTTTTGGGATTGTGATGATGCGGGTTTGATCCCGGCTGACTGTTGGGATGAAAATGATGAATTCATTGAAGCCTGTTATGGCCAAGACGGTTCAGATGATGATGCAGGCGTAGATGCACTCGCCAACGGCGGTGTGCCGGCAGATGGAGCCGCAGATAGTGGTTTTAGACCCGAAGTTGATGGCTTTAGCTTTGAAAATTATGGCGATGAAAGTGATGCTGTTAATTTGACGACTGTTGAAATGCAGCGGATGTTTGGTGAACAAGTATGCGCCAACCAAACAAATGGTTGCACGCTCACCCCGCCAGCCCGGCAGTGGATGGAGCAGATGAACGAAGGCATGAGCGGCGGCCATTGTGAAGGCATGGCTGTCCTCAGTTCGCTCATGTACTATGACAAGATCGAACCGACCGCTTTTGGTGGCGACGACACCAATGACCTCCCCTTTGATTCTGAAGCGCTGCAACGTGAAATCGCGTATTGGTGGGTGACTCAGGCGACTTGGCCCGGTGGCTATGAAAAGGTAAACGATTCCCCCAGCGCCGTGCTGGATACCTTGATAAACGCCTTTGCTGATGGTAAAAATGCCACCGAATGGTGGGCTTTAGGCATTTATAAACCAGATTTTTCGGGCGGACATGCCATAACCCCCTATGCTGTTGAAGATCAAGGCGATGGCCTCTTTCATGTCTACGTTTATGATAACAACTACCCTGACCAACCACGCATCATGGAAATTAATCGCGATGCTGAAACCTGGTCTTATGAAGCGTCCACAAACCCCAACATAGATGCAGATCTATACGAGGGGGATGCTGATACGCAGACGTTAGAAGTGGTGGCTATTTCACCAAGATTGCAAGAGCAAGAAGGTGATTTTGAGGAAGCCGCTACCTCAGACAATGCACGCGGTTCGTTGGCAAAGGTGTTGCAAAGCCCTGATGTGATTCAAGTTTGGCTTGATGGTGAAACTGACTTATTGATCACGACTGAAGACGGCCGTCGCATTGGCTGGCTGGAAGATGGTTCGACTGTGAACGAAATTGCAGGCGCCCAAACCGCCGATCTCAAATTTGGTATAGATGTATGGGATATAAACCAAGAACCAGTTTATCTGATTCCGGCTGATGTTGATCTGTATACAGTCACCATAGATGGTACGCGCTTGGAAGAGGCAAGTCCCGCCGAAGTCACCGTAATTGGCCCCGGTTATTCCATCGTCATCGAAGATTTGTGGCTCGACCCCGGTGAAAGTGACAGCTTGGAAATCGCAACGCTTGGCCCGCAATATTATGGCATGACCTACATTAGCGACTATAGCGACTCACCGGATATTGTCTTTGGCATCGAAACGGATGCGGCCGATTATGAATTTATCGTACGCGGCACCGACCTTGAACCGGGTGGGGCGTTTAATGTGGAGTTGGATTATCCTAATGGGGATTTCATTCTCAATACGACTGGTCAGGAAGAGTATGGTGTTTACCAACTGTTAGTGCTGCGTATTGATGATGATGGCGAGCATGTATTTGGACACAACGAAATTGTACTGGAACCTAACGACACGATGTATGTCAACTTCCTGGATTGGGAAGGTGAAGGCAGCAGTTTATATCTTGATTTTGATTATGAAAGTGACGGCAGTTTAGATGACAGCCTCGAGTTAGAAGATAGAGACGATTTCTATGATGATTTCTACCAAGATTGGGAATAGAATGAAAATAAATGTAACCATATTCAACGAATTTTTACACGAGCGCCAAAATGAAACTGTGCGCAAAATTTATCCAGATGGTATTCATCGTGCATTGGCTGCTGCGTTGGAACAGGCGGATGACATCAGTGTGCAAACCGCTACCTTAGATGCGCCAGAACATGGCCTCACAGAAGCGGTGCTGGCACAAACCGATGTGCTGCTTTGGTGGGGGCATATGGCCCATGATCAAGTCGCCGATGAGATTGTCGATCGGGTGCAAGCACGTGTCCTCAAGGGCATGGGCTTGATTGTGCTGCATTCCGGCCATTTCTCGAAAATTTTTAAGCGTTTAATGGGTACAAGTTGTGGCATTATTTGGCGGGAAGCAGACGAAAAAGAACGTCTGTGGGTTGTTGACCCAACACATCCTATCGCGCAGGGCATCGGCCGTTTCATCGAAATTCCGCAAGCTGAAATGTATGGCGAGTTTTTCGACATCCCTGAACCCGACGAGTTGATCTTTATCAGTTGGTTTGAAGGCGGTGAGGTGTTTCGCAGTGGGGCTACCTGGCGGCGTGGGCAAGGACGGGTTTTCTATTTCCGGCCTGGTCACGAGACGTATCCTATCTATTATCAAGAAGATGTGTTGCAAGTGATTCGGAATGGAGTGAGGTGGGCGGCTTTTCGGGGCAATACGGCCGTTACTGGCATCCTCAATGCGCCCAATATGAAAGAGCCGTTAGAAGAAATAAAGTAAGCGCGGTTTCTTGCCGCGTTTCCCAATGGCGAGGTAAGGATACCTCGGCTACTAAATGAATACGGCTGGTGAAACGTGGAAGCGCTGTGCTAATGCTCGGATTTGGCGCACATTCAAATTGCGTTTCCCGTGCAGAATTTCAGAGACAACCCCTTGTGAACCTATTTCTGGCAGGTCTGACTGGCGCAGACCATGCTCATCCATTAAATATGCCAGAACCTCACTGCCGCTGGCTTGTGGCATGACAAAATGCTTTTCCTCATAAGCGTGAATCATTGTACCTAGCGTATCTAAAAATCCATACATTGGATGTTGTTCATCCGTTCCCACTTCGTCAATGAGTTGATTCAACTGTTCAACTGCTCGATCATAATCGTGTTCATTACGAATAGACAGATAGGAATCAATAACTAACCAATGTGGCTGAATATCATTGATCATCACGGTCATTCTTTCCATGCTCCTTTATCGTACTCAGCATGTGTGAGTACATGGCGAATATAGACTTTTCCCCGATTGAAATGAATTGAAGCAACAAGTCTATATTTATTGCCTCCGATATTGAACACAATCAAGTCTTCAACTTTGTCAGCAGAGGGAAAAGTTTGTCGCAATTCATTAAAGCTTGTGAAATCATTTTTCTGCACGATTTTGAACCAGCGCAACAAAGGGCTTTTGCTTTCCGGATAGTGTTCCCAAAATTGTTGCAAGGCTTTTCTTGCGATTACGTGCATATGATTACTGTATCTCGTATTGAGATTTAATGCAAAATTTGGTACGGCCGTTTAAGGAATTGAGTGGTTGGAGTCAAAAACTAGGCTGTCTCACCCGGCAGCACATACAAACAATCTTGTAAAAAGCCGACTTGCACCGTTTCGCCTTGATGATGGATGATCGTGCGGCGCGGGTCGTTTTCGACAAGCGACAATTTTTGCTTGCCGACCGCGACAACATATTCAACCACATCGCCTAAATAAGAGGCGCGTTCCACAATGCAGTCGACGTGGGCGTTCGCGGCGTTGATTTGCATCATTTCCGGACGCACCACAACCGTCACCTGTGTGCCAGTTGCATACGTTTTTTCTGCGGCTGGAACGGTGAGCGTGCAGCCTAACATATCCAGAACCAGTTTGTTGTTTTCCTGGGCTTTGACCTCGGCATTTACGAAATTTGCACGGCCGATGAAGTCGGCTACAAAGCGACTACGCGGATGGCGATAGATTTCAATGGGTGTGCCGACCTGGTCGATACGGCCGTTATTCATGACAACAATACGGTCGGCAATTGTCATCGCTTCGACCTGATCATGCGTCACATACACGCTGGTGATGCCGAGCAGTTGTTGGATACGTCGAATCTCGCCGCGCATCTGTTCGCGCAGTTTGGCATCAAGATTTGACAAAGGTTCATCCATCAGCAGCACTTTGGGTTCCATAATCAGGGCCCGTGCTAGCGCCACACGCTGCTGCTGACCGCCAGAGAGTTGGTTGGGGGCCCGTTTTTCATATCCTTCCAACTCGACCAGTTCAAGCACTTTGGAAACCCGTGCGTTGATCTCTTTTTTGGGCAAACGCTGCACTTTGAGGCCATAGGCGACATTCTCATAAATATTCAGATGCGGGAAGATGGCGTAGCTTTGGAAGACCATCGACATGTCACGCTTATGCGGTGGCAAGTTATTGATCGGTTTGCCGTCCAGGGTGATGTCGCCGTTCGTGGGGAATTCAAAGCCAGCGATCATGCGCAGGGTCGTGGTTTTGCCACAGCCGGAAGGGCCAAGCAGCGTTACCAGTTCGCCTTCACCAATTTGCAGAGATATGTTGTCAACGGCCGTTACTTCATCAGTGCCAGCGCGTCCTGGAAATACCTTTGTTACATCTACTAAATTCAAAAACATACCGTTATGCCCCTAAAGTTAAATCTACGTCATCCCGGCCTTTTAGAACCCGGTGTGTTACAAAATATAAAATGCCGATTGCAATCAAAACCAGTAAGATAATCACGGTCGCATAGGCTGCCGCCACACTCACACCGCCTTGTTCCCATTCACTCAAGATCGATGCGGTTACAATACGCCAGCGTGGACTGACCAGGAAGATAACTGCGGAAAGGCTGGTCATATGACGCGTGAAAGCAAAGATTAAGCCAGCGAGCAAGGCTGGCGTGATTAATGGCAGCGTCACTTTGCGGAAGGTATGTTGGGCATCAGCACCCAAACTGTTGGACGCTTCTTCGATGGCCGGATCAATTTGTTGTAAGGATGCCACGCCGGAACGAACTGAAGCCGGCACACTCCGTACAGCAAAGGCGAAAATGATGATGTAGGCTGTGCCCACCATTGCCAATGGATCGCCAACAAACGCCAACGTGCCGCCTAATGTGAGGAAGAGGATTGCTAGATACGGCCGTGACCGCCCCGACACCCGCCCAACCAAAACAATCCCTGCAAAAACATAAGGAATCATCAAAATTGTGGGTGGGATTTGGAAGATTACTTGGATATAGTCGGACAGTTGGAAAAAGGCATCGCTCCAAAATGAATTGTCGATTTGGCGGCTAAAGTCAGCAATGGGCTGTGCAATAAACCAGATCAAATTGGCCATGATCAAATAAAGACCTAAGCCAACCAATAGTTTCCCCGAGCTTTTGTTATGCCGTATGAAGAAGAAATAAACGGCCGTTGCTAGATATAAGCCACCTAGCAAATACATCAAACCCATTTCGCCTAAAGCATTTTGTGATAACCACAAAAGTGCGACCAATGCCGAGCTGATAATCAGCACCGTCCATTGTTCGCGTCGTGTTTTGAACAGAGTGCGTGCCAGGAAAAGGGCCATTACGATGTAGAGCGTGAACACTAAAAACCAGGGTGAAGTCACGAAAGACAAAACGAAGCCGATACCTAGAATTGTGCCAGGCACACCTGCACCCAGATTGGAGCCGAAATCTAAAACGTCTTTGCCACTAAACATTTTACGCACGACTAAAAAGGCGATCATCATGCCCAAAATACCAGCAATTGGTGTCGCCATGATACTCAGGAATGTTGTATCCATAATCGCTTCGTTGCCCCGATTGAGCATCATTTGCCAATGCGCCAGTGTTGGCGAATAATCGATTCCCCACACTTTGCTGAATGACCCCACCACAATCGAAATATACAACACAAGGATCAACACCAAAGTGGCATACGTCACGAGAATAAACGCCCAACGTGTGATCGGTTCCTTGACCAAAATTTGCCCGCCTGCTGGTTTGCCTGTCACTGAAACATAAGAGCGGCGGCTGACATAATAACGCTGTACCATGAATACGATTAACGTTGGAATCAGCAAAATGAAAGCCAGGGTAGACGCCTTCTGATAATCAAACTCACCCGCAACCGCTAGGAATATTTGTGCTGACAACACATTCACATTGCCGGAAATGAGCAGTGGATTGCCAAGATCTGCCAACGATTCGACAAAAAGCAAGAGGAATGAAGCTGCCAATCCTGGAATAAGGAGCGGCAGTGTGATAGTGCGAAAAATATAAAATTTGGAAGCACCTAAACTATGGGCCGCTTCTTCCATAGCCGGGTTCAAACGTTCCATCATCGCACGCAGCATCAGATAAGAAACGGAAAAGAAGGTGATGGTTTGTACAAAAACCAGTCCATCCATCCCATAAATATCATTCATCCCTTGCGTGAATTCCCAGCCGAAAAACTTGGCTGTAATCAATCCATTGCGGCCAAATAATAAAATAGTCGCCATGGCGATAGCAAAAGGGGGCGAAACAATGGGGATAAGGGCTAAGATATGTACCCAACGTTTGCCTGGCGGGCTGCAGCGTACGACTGTGTAGGCAAAGACAAAGCCCAAGGCGGTGCCAAAGGTGGCCGTGAGGATACCCATCACAAGTGTGTCACGTAGCGATCGCCATAAATAAGGGGCAAAATAAGGGTCAAAATAACGCGAGAAGTATTCAAGGTTAAAGACGCCATCTACATTATAAAATGCCCGATTGACAACTTTGATGATAGGGAAAAAGATAAAAACAAGGATAAATAGACCGGCCAGCAGCAGGCCAATTAGCAGCACGGGATCGCGTGCAATCAGTGAATATTCGCGATAACGGTGGGCAAGATTATCGCGTAAAGATGACCGCCCGGTAGATGGTGTGGTCATACGTTTTCTCCAGGTGATGTTTGAATTATGAAGACCACAGAGAACACAGAGATTTCATGCTGTGAAACTATCCAACTCGGCTGTGGCCGATGTCCTTACCGTGCCACCACCCGGCTCGGTCAGGAGACCGGCCGGAGCACCTAAATAGTTACATGCAATTTACTCAAAACCTCTGTGCCCTCTGTGATCTCTGTGGTTAATTTCTTATTCTTTTAGCGCATCAGTGCCAGCAATTTCGTTTGTGAACTTGTCGACAAATGCTTTTTTGTTTTCACCTGCCCATTGGAAATCATAATCGATCAAATTGACTTCCAATAGTTCGGGATAGGCTAGCTCAACGCCACCAACGGTAGGTGCCTGGTATGCTTTATACTTGGGGCCCAGGGCTTGTGCTTCAGGGGTTAAGGCCCAATCGAACCACTTTTGCGCCGCATCGGGATGCTGTGCATCTTTAACAATCGCCATGCCACCGATTTCGTAACCAGTGCCGTCTTCGGGGAAGCTCAATACGAGTGGTAGGCCAGCTTCAATTTGTTTCACAATATCATGCGAGAAAACGACGCCTACTGCACCTTCACCGGCACCCACAAATTTGGCGGGCGCAGAGCCGCTCTTGGTGAACTGCAAGACCTGATCGGCGTAATCATTGAGGTAATCCCAGCCTGCTTCTTCGCCGAGCAACTGTAAGACTGTGGCCAAAGCGGTGTAAGATGTGCCAGAGGTAGAAGGATGGGCTACTAACAATTGATCTGCAAATTCCGGTTTGAGTAGATCTGCCCAGGATGTGGGTGCTTCAAGTCCGGGGTTTGCGGCCAAAAACTCTTCGTTGGTGGCAAATCCCAGCGATCCAACGTAAATGCCGGCCCAATAGTTTTCAGGATCAAGATATTTATCTTTGTCGAGCAAGTTTTCTGTGTTGGGAGATTCATAAGGCTCAAATACGCCAGTTTCTTTACCGGAGATATAGGTGTCAATGGGGCCGCCCCACATAATATCAAATTGCGGATTCTCTTTTTCGGCTTCAAGACGTGCCAACGCCTCACCGGTTGACATGCGCACATAATTGACAGTGATGCCAAACTCTTTTTCAAATTCTTCTTTCATACCTTGGCACCACTCTTCTTGGGGGACACAAAGTAGGTTAAGTTCTTTACTTTCTTGTTCTTGTTGGCAGGCGGTTAATAAGATGCCTAAAAGCAGGATCGTAAGGATTAGGAATACACTTTTTTTGCGGTTCATTTTTTCCTCCTGAATGATTCGTTATTGATCTTGTTTGTGACTAAATGGGAAAGGGGAATTGTTTAACTGTCGCCATAAACCTCCTCTTTTAATTTGAATTGTGCCTCAACTTTTGCACGCTGAGGTAGAACGGTGAATTTTAATGTTTTTTGGACTGTTGTGCAAAAAGCGTGGGGGCTGTTTGATATAGTAACCGTATATTAACTTAAAGGCATTTTTACAGGGTAATCATTTTATATTGACAACTGTAATCATACTGGTTACAATCGAGTTATGATCAAATCGTTTCACGACACAAAAACAGAGGATATGTTCAGTGGTAGACGAGTACAACGACTTGATAGCAGACTAGCAAAAAAAGCAAGGAGGCGTTTAGAGTTATTGAATGCAGCTGTAAGGTTTGAAGATATGTATTTCCCTCCCTCCAATCAGTTTCATGCTTTGGAAGGTTTTAACCCAACTCGTTATGCAATAAGAGTTGACCGACAATGGCGTGTTTCATTTGAATGGCATGAAGGAGATGCCTTCGACGTTTATTTTGAGGATTACCACTAATTTGATGTCATAGATTGATCATGTGGGAACTGTTCGCCGATATTTCGACAAACGGTTCCCACCCTAAAATTGAGAGAAAAATTATGAAGATTTTTGAGAACCGTCCTACCCATCCTGGTGAATTTATCCGCGAAGACATTTTGCTGGAGTTTGATCTGACGCAAGGAGAATTAGCAGAAGAATTAGGCGTTTCGCGTCGCTCTATCAATCAACTAGTGAATGAAAGGCGTGGCATCACGGCCGATATGGCCTTGCGCCTGGCCAAATTTACAAATACATCACCGCAGTTATGGTTGAATTTACAAACGGCCGTTGACCTCTGGGATGCACAAGAAACGGCCGTTGATTTGGAACAGATTCAGGCGTATGTAAGTTGACATTGCTGCCTTGCAATGATTAAAGGATGGAGATAATGACAGTGACAATTTCAGAA